>JAILFQ010000251.1 GCA_024697505.1 Lachnospiraceae bacterium | reverse complement strand
AAGAATAACACTGGAGATTCTGGTCTGCACCATGTATTCCCAGATCTCTGCCCTGTCTGCATAATAGCATTCCAGCATTCTTCCGGCATAAATGGTTTTGGAGCTTACCTCAATCCTTAAAACCTTTCCGGACATCTCTTTCTTCATATCCAAAAAGAGAAGACGGCTTGCATTGGAATTTCCGAAAAGAACAAATCCCGAATTGTCGTAAGAAAGCACAAGATCGCCGCGTACATTGTTTCCAAAGTCCGCAGCGTCTTTAATATACATATTTACCGCCGAATGAGAGGCATTAAAACAAAAGCTGTTTTTTTCATAAACAGGGTTCGGAAGAATGGTTTCTATAACATAAACATCTTCGCTTTTTAAAAGATTGGCAGGAAAAACAATACCGTCCACTCTGCCGCCATCATCTGTAACCTGAGTAAACTCACCGCTATAAACCACTTCATCACGTGATACTTTTTTCTTTTCCGGAGCCAGCAGGACTTCTCCAAGACAAAAGCCTATAATGATGAGTATTACCATAAAACTGTACAGATGGGCGACGAAAGGAGTTTTGCTCCTTCCGCCCTCATTTATTGTATTGTTCTGCTTTCTTTTTGAGATGTTCATTATTAACCTCATCCGGACCTGTAAAGGTCTATCTTATAAATGTAATTCTATTTTCAAGATTGGTATATCCGGAAAGGTCTCCCTTAAGGAAGTCCGTAAGATATGTGATAACCGCCTGATAATCCGCCATACCGCAATCCACAAGGATATTGTGGAAGGCAAGGAAGAACATCATTCCGTTTCCGCCGTTCTGGATAAGATAGTTATGAGATGCCAGTGTATAAGTCTTAGCAGTATCTATAGGAACATACTTACCGTCCTGAAGGATTGTTACATCAGAAACTCTTCTTTCACCTTCAACATAAAGAAGGTTGTCGTTTTCGTCCACAACCGCCGGAGAAGGAATTGTGGTATTTACTGTAAATTTAATTCCGGACATGCAAGGGAATGAACCACTCTCTCCCAGTGCCTTTCCTGCTTCAAGATCTACCGTCTCACTCTGAGCCTTGCTGACGAAGTACTCAAGCATATCCAATATTTCTGCGCCTGTAACTTCCACAACACAGATCATGTTTCCGAATGGATTTACGGAAATAATATCCGAGTAAGTGATATCCCCTTCAGGAAGGTCGGCTCTTACACCGCCGCCGTTCACATAAGCGATATCTGTTTTAAATACCTCACGATATGCATCCGCAACCAGATCGCCTATAGCTGTTTCTCTGTTTCTTACCGCTCTGATTCCGTTTTCGTCTGATGTGGAAAGAGCTACGTTTGAATGAGCAACCACCGTATTAAGCATTTCCTGGTACTGGGAAAGCAAACCGTTTACGGAAGCGAGTGCCTCTTCGTCCTGTTTTTTAATATCATTTATATTGGAAACGGTAATAACTCCACCCTCGCCTATAACAAGCATGCCAAGGTTTTCGAGCTTTGTACCGGTTTGTGCACATATTACATTTTTTCCGTCCTTGTTTTCCACATTATACATTTCAAAAACGGAGTGGGAATGGCCATCCAGCACTACATCTATACCGGTTGTATTGGCAATAAGATCTGTTGACATGTAAGGAGATGTTCCTTCTTCCGTACCAAGGTGGGCAAGACATACAACGTAATCCGCACCTTTGGCTCTTACTTCGTCCACATAGCCCTGTACCTTTGCGTAAAGGTCTTTTCCTTCATTTCCTGCTGCAAAGTCGTAAACATAAACTCCGTCTTCCATAAAGTAGGCAGGAGTTGAAGAGCTTATTGTCCAAGGTGTTGTAACACCAAGGTAGGCAACCTTTGTTTTTCCGTACTCAACAATTGTGTAAGGCTCTGCCTTTGCAAGAGCATTGCTTCCGGAACCGGTGTAGGTAATGTTGGAATTAATGTACTTAAACTCCGCCATATCCATAAGTTCTTTAAGTCTTTCAGTTGCATAGTCAAACTCGTGGTTTCCGAGAATAGCAAAGTCGTAGCCTACTGCGTTCATGGCTTTGATAAGAACTTCTCCTCTGGAAATACATCCAAGGTAAGAGCCCTGTACCGCATCTCCGCAGTCAACAAGAGTTACATATTTGCTCTTTTCTTCCATAAGTTTCTTGTAATAGGCAACACCCGCAAGCGTAATATTGTCTTCGATCGCACAGTGAACATCATTTGTAAAAAGTACAACTATGTCCTCTCCTTTTTGCTCCGAGCCACCCGCACATGCGGAAAGGTTTGTTACCAGTGCGAGGGCAACAAGCACAAGGCTCACCAATCTTCTTAACTTTTTCATATTTAATCCCCTTTCAAAGGTATAAGGCTTTAAGCCTCTATTTATATCCTATTTTACGGAATCTCCGTAAAAAATCCACGCTACCACATAGTCCAAAGTTTCTCAAATCTTTCAAGAAGACCGGACTGCACTTCCAGCAATTCTTTAAGGACCTCCGGGTGCTTGTCTATTTCCGCAGACATATCTGCGGCGCCTATGGAAAGAAGTACCGCATCGCTTGTCATGGTCCTGTAAAGCGTTTTGCTCATCTTGTTTCTTAAAATGCAATCTATTCCGAACACATCCCCGGGCTTAACAAGATAAAGGGGATTAACAAATTTGTTTTTATTTATTCCAAGGGCCTCCACATTACCGGTGCAGAGGAAATACACCCTGTCTGCTTCGCAGCCTGCAAGCAGAATATTTGTCTGGGCGTTTTTGTGTACAAGTTCAAACTTGGAGGCAAGCTCTTTAATTTCTACCTCGTTGTACTTTTCAAAAGCTCTGAGTTTACGAAGGATGGTGCATTTAACCAGTTCCATTCTCTGTTCAACGTCTGTCGTACTTTCAACCGTCTCCGCAGAAATCTCCTTAACTTTAGGTTCAGAAGAGCCCAGAAAAGCTTTCATTATTCTTTCAAGTGCAATATGAAACTTGCTTATATCTATCTTTTTTACAACCACCGAGTCGTAAACATAGCTAACATTCAACTTACCGTTAAAAAAGCGGAAGAAAACGTTAACCGGCGTATTTAATGTATCCACCGAAAGTTCATTGTACAAAGTATCCGGTCTCATCTTTTTTAACAGCCCCGCATAGCTGTTTTCGTCATAGTAACAGGAAGTGGCAACCGCTCTGTATAAAAATCTGTTGCCGATTTCCTTGTAGAGTTTCTCTTTAGTGCAGAAGCAATGGGCTTTAATCTCTTTCATATAAGCATCCACTTCCGCAAAACTCTTCTTAAAATTATCCTCTCTGTTATAAATAAAAGGAGCACAGCTAAGAGGCGTTCCAAGAAGCGCCGTATTAAGTATTACCGTATCTGTGGAAAAAACGCGGGAAATAAGGTTTCCCAAAACAACATTACATATAGAGAGAGGATCGTTGCCGTCTTCCACAGAATCCGCAAAAGCCTGGGCTACTCCAAGCTCCACTTCAAAACTTTCGGAGATTATGTTTCCGTCGCCTTCTCCGGCACCCTTAAACTGTTTAGGGTCCATTCCGTCAAACTTATTCTCCCAAAAGCGCAAAGAACTCTCCGGGGTTTCACTCTTGGCAATTCCCCAGTACTTTGCTTCGGAAGGGGAAGTTTCAAAAAGAATATTGCAAAGTTTCCTGCACTTATCCGTTTCATGATATAAAAGATTTTCCGTAACGGAAAAAATAGCGGTATAGGTTTTTTCGTTCGTTTTAAAAAGATTAAGGAAGTATTCGGAATCGTTCTTACCGGCATATCTGGACCTTTCCGCGGACATAACGGCGTTTATTTCAGAAATAAGCTCTTCCTCACCAAGAGACGAAAGATCTCTCATGTAGACATTATTGTAAACTCCCGCCTTGGAAATCCTTTCATCCAGAATTCTAAAATCCGGTATCTCCGTATATTTGTAAATAAACTGGGTATATAACTTTTTGCTGAGTTCCATATAACCTCCCCATAATTTAAAACTTCATATTTTTATTTTAGCTTTTTTCCCTTTTACTTACAATCGCTTTCTAAGTTATCAAACTCACTTTCTACGCGCTTTCTCATTTCCTCTTTTAACTCCTCTGTTGCAAATGATGCTTCAACAGAGTTTAAAAGAAGGCCTTTTATCTCTTCCTGTGTAAGCGAAAAAGCTTTTATCATTCTTTCATATTCTTTTTTTATATTTGTTCCCTCTATGGAAGGGTCGTCCGTATTTATTGTTACAAGTACTCCCGCATCCATAAGCTGCCTTAACGGATATTCCGTATATTCCTTAAAGATGGCGGTGTTAAGATTGCTGGTTGGACAAAGTTCCAAAGGAATCCTCTTTTTGGCAAGTTCTTTAACAAGTTCCGGCTTTTCCAATGCCCTTACGCCATGCCCTATCCTTTTGGCACCAAACTTTAAGGCACACTCTATGCTTTCCGGACCTGCCGCCTCTCCCGCATGTATTGTAAAAGGAATATGTTTCTTCTTTGCAAGCACAAACAGGTCTTCAAAATCCTTTGTAGGGAAAAGTGCTTCTGCTCCCGCAAGGTCTATGGCACAGACCCCCTTGCCGAGGTATTTGCCGGCAAGTTCCACCGTCTCCATATTTGCTTCGTGGTTATCATTACCGCGCATACAGCAAAGAATAATACCACATGGCAAAGGTCCGTCCTTTACGCCCTCAAGTGCGGCAAGAAGAACTTCCTCCTGAGTTAGTCCCTTTTCCATGGACTTTTGAGGCGCAAAGCGTATTTCCGCATACATGTGGCCCTGATCTTTCAACTTATTTAAAAGGTTTTTAAACGCCATCTTAATACTTTCCGCAGTCTGCAGCAAAGAACAAGGAAAAACAAACTTTTCCAGGAATTCGTTTAAATCTCTGCAGTCTTCTGAAACTCTCATAAGTTTGCTAAGTTCTGCTCTTTCCTCCGG
>JAILFQ010000245.1 GCA_024697505.1 Lachnospiraceae bacterium | reverse complement strand
AAAGCATAAAAAAGTAAATTTTGATCTTACTTTTCTTGTGATGGATCCGGGTTACAACGCAGAAAACAGAAAAGCTATAGAAGACAACGCAAAAGCTCTTGGAATTCCTGTTACAATATTCCAATCCGATATATTCGATTCTGTATATGAAGTGGAAAAATCTCCCTGCTATCTTTGCGCAAGAATGAGAAGAGGGCATTTATACAGTAAAGCAAAGGAACTCGGATGCAATAAGATAGCTTTGGGACATCATTACGACGATGTAATAGAAACCATTCTTATGGGAATGCTTTACGGGGCACAGATTCAAACAATGATGCCTAAGATCCACTCCACAAATTTTGAGGGAATGGAACTTATACGACCGATGTATCTTATACGGGAAGAAGATATTAAAAAGTGGAGAGACTATAACGGTTTAAGCTTTTTACAGTGTGCCTGTCGGTTTACCGCGAATTGCACAACAATGAAAGAGGATGGTTCTTTTGACTCCAAGAGGATGGAAATAAAGAAATTGATCGCTGAAATGAAAAAGACCAATCCTTATGTGGAAAGCAATATATTCAGAAGTGTGGAAAATGTAAACCTTAGTACCGTTATTGCATATAAGGACCATGGAAAGAAGATAAACTTCAAGGATTGGTACGACAAAGACGGAAACCCCACTATTTAGTGGGTTTTCTTTTCTATTGTGATGTGTTAAAATAAAAAAACGGGAGGTTAGTCCTATGTCAGAAAAACCAATAATTGCATTAATGTACGATTTCGATCATACTTTGTCGCCTAAAGACATGCAGGAATATGCCTTTATCCCGGGACTTGGTATAGAAGCCGAAGATTTCTGGGC
The DNA here is from genome assembly GCA_024697505.1 of Lachnospiraceae bacterium. Lineage (GTDB taxonomy): Bacteria > Bacillota > Clostridia > Lachnospirales > Lachnospiraceae > JAILFQ01. Next base: position 1,169 of record JAILFQ010000245.1, on the reverse strand, counting down.
GGAATGTGCGCAAACAGCCAAAGAACACCAGATGGATGCCATTCTTGCCTATATGTTTGTTATGATAGAAAAAGCCAGGGGTAAGCTGCTTGTTACAAAAGATACGCTTACGGCACTCGGAAAAGAGGTAAAGCTTTTCCCGGGAGTTTCAACCTGGTTTAAGCGTGTTAACGAATACGCCGAAAGCAAAGGCCTTGTATGTGAGCATTATATATTGTCTTCAGGACTCAAGGAGATTATTGAAGGAACGTCAATTGCCAAAGAGTTTAAGGAGATCTATGCAGCATCATTTTGCTACGATAAAGACGGAATACCTGTATGGCCGGCAATGGCTGTGAATTACACCAGTAAAACACAGTTTATGTACCGTATAAACAAGGGCGTTCTGGATGTTACAAAAGACAAGGAACTTAATGAATACATGCCGGATGACATGAAGAGAGTTCCTTTCAGAAATATGGTCTACATCGGTGACGGACTTACGGATGTTCCTTGCATGAAACTTGCCAAAGCAAACGGTGGGTATTCGGTAGCGGTATATCAGGAAAAGAAGAAAGCCGCAAATGATATGTTAAAGCATGGAAGAGTGGACTACGTTGCGCTTACGGATTACAGTAAGGGCAGCGAAATGGAAAAAGTTATTTTCGAACTTATTGACAGCATGGCAGCAACAGATGTGATCGTTAAGAGGCACCTTAAGCATTTAAGTGATGCCGAAAGTGAAAATATATAACCTTGCAACCGGAAGGACAATAGTATGAGGATAGCAACATGTGACGACAATGCTGTAGAAACAGCGCTTCTTGGAAAACTTTTGGATAAGTATGCCACTACTAAGGATAATATAGAATACGATCTTTTTACAAACGTGGATAAGCTGCTTACGGCTGTATCCTCTAAGGCGTATGATGTTATTCTTTTAGATGTGATAATGCCCGGAATAAACGGAATAGAAGCTGCCAGGGAGATACGCTCTTACAACAATGCAGTAGAGATCGTTTTTCTTACTTCTTCTCCGGAGTATGCATTGGAAAGTTACTCTGTCAGAGCAGATGATTACCTTATAAAACCGGTTAAGAAAGAAATGTTGTTTCCTGTTTTAGACAGGCTTTACGGAAAAATAGAAAAGAATGATGAAAATATAGTTCTTTTGAGCGCAAGAAATGTTA
>JAILFQ010000181.1 GCA_024697505.1 Lachnospiraceae bacterium | reverse complement strand
CCGCAAAAGTATATGTCCGTCCGGGTCTATTACAAGGCTCTGTCCCGCAAACTCCAGGTCTCCTTCCGTTCCGACCCGGTTACACATTGCGATAAAAACATTATTCTGAAAGGCCTGTGCCATAAGCTCTCTTTCAAACATGTGAAGCGGTTCATCCTTAACGTTTGCGGCGGATATAATAATAAGTTCCGCTCCTTTCACCGCACAGGTTCTTATACTTTCCGGCATATGTCTGTCAAAGCCTATTACAACTCCCACCTTGCCAAAAGGCAGGTCGTAGACCTTAAAGCCTTCCTCTGAAGGAGTATAATAATCCTTTTCGTGAAAGCGCGGCCCGTCGGATACATGTACAAGTTTGGACTTACCCAGTATTTTCCCATCCGGTCCCATAGCAAAAGTCATGGAATAGTTCTTTTTCTTTTCGGTCACATAAATATTTGGAAAGGCATATATTTTATGCTTTTCGCAGGCTTTTAGAAGACCTTTTACAATTTCGTGGTCAGAAGGAATAGAAAGGCCTTCCTTGGACAGTTCTGTCTTTACCTCAAGTTTTTCTTTTTCGTACCTGGCAAAAAAGGGAGTCAATAAACTTTCCGGAAAAAGAATGAGGTCTGCCCCTTCCGCATTTCTTATAAATTTAACCGCCTTTTGATAATTGGCTTCTTTATCCGCCACCATGGACATTTGTGCCATTACAATCTTCATAATACCATCCTCCGGAAGCTTTACTCCCACTTAAACCATTTGTATAACCCACTGCAACACCCGTTAAATAATTATAACATAAAAAGCGCAAATCAATCCAATTATTTCCTGATTTACGCTTATTTTTCCGCAAAGTTAAACTTTACCTTATTATTTGGTTATATCTTTATACATATCCGGTCTTCTGTCTCTGAAAAGTCCCCAGCTGTAACGCAGATCTCTTACCGCGTCCAGATCCGACTCTCCAAATACAATACCCTCTTCTTCTCTTCCAAGACTCTTTACAACTTCTCCGGTCTCGTCCGTTACAAATGATGAGCCGTAAAAGATAAGTGCGGATTTTTGGCCTCCGTTCGCCTCCGAAGGTTCCACATCCTCTCTTCCAACGCGGTTTGCAGCAAGTACAGGCAAAACATTACATGCGGAATGTCCCTGCATACACCGTCTCCAATGAGGCATACTGTCCACTTCAAGTATCGGCTCCGAACCGATGGCTGTTGGATAAAAGAGGATTTCCGCCCCCTGCACTGCCATAGCCCTTGCTGTTTCCGGAAACCACTGATCCCAGCATATGCCCACTCCTATACGGGCGTATCTGGTGTTCCAGACTTTAAAACCGGTATTTCCCGGCGTAAAATAAAACTTTTCCTGGTAAAAATGATCATCCGGAATATGCGTTTTTCTGTATACTCCAAGCATGCTTCCGTCTGCATCTATAACAGCTACCGAATTATAAAATACATTTTCGTCTTTTTCGTAAAAACTTATGGGAAGAACAACAGAAAGTTCCTTTGCAACTTCTTTAAAATGATTAATCGCAGGATTTTCAGCTACACCTGTGGCAAAAGCATAATAATCGTAATTTCTTTCCTGACAAAAATACTGCCTTTCGAAAAGTTCCGGAAGAAGGATGATCTGTGCTCCCTCTGCCGCTGCAGCTCTTACAAGTTTATCTGCCTTTTTAATGTTTTCCTCCACAGACTTTGTGCAAGACATCTGTATGCCGGCATATTTTACTATACGCATTTTCTTCTCCTTATCTTTTTCAAATCTCGGTCTCTTGTCCCTACTGCACTAAAACTCAGGAATCTGCTGGGTTATGCAGTGAATGTTTCCTCCGCCCACTATAATGTCTCTTGCGTAAACCGGAATTATCTCTCTTTCCGGAAAGGCCTCTTTTAGTATCTCAACCGCAAGAAGATCGTTTTCATCATTAAACTGCGGAAGGAGCACTGCTCCGTTTGCTATATAAAAGTTAACATAGCTTGCAGCAAGGCGTTCTCCTGCTTCTCTTTCGTCTTCCCCCTCCTCAAACTCAAAGCCTGCAAGCTCCTCTTCGGTAATACATACAGGTTTCTTCGGAATGGGAAGTTTTGTAACCTTTATTTTTCTGCCCTTTGCATCTCTTGTATTTTCAAGCACTTCAAGATCTGCACGGGACATTTTATATTGAGGATCTTTTTCATCATCTGTCCAGGCAAGAAGAACATGGCCCGGTTTTACAAAAGCACATACATTATCCACATGCTCGTTTGTTTCATCATTATATATTCCGTAAGGAAGCCATATTACCTGTTTTGCGCCCAGATAATTCTTTAGCTTTTGTTCTATTTCTGCCTTGGAAAGTTCAGGGTTTCTTCCCTTACTTAAGAGGCAGGCTTCGGTTACCATAACCGTTCCTTCTCCGTCGGAATGAATGGAACCACCCTCCAAAACAAAAGGAGCGGCATTGTAAGCGTCAAGGCCAAGGTAGTCGCACATGCCAATAGCAATCTTATCGTCCTTTTCCCAGTCTTTGTAAAGACCGTCAAAAGTGCCTCCCCAGGCGTTAAAAGACCAGTTTATGCCGCGTACATTTCCCTTTGCATCTTTAACAAAGGTCGGACCGGTATCCCTTGCCCAGGCATCGTCGGATTCCATACAAACTACGGTCACATAGGAAGGAAGCATGGCCTTTGCCTCTTCGTAAGTCTTTTCGGAAGCAAGCATATACATTTTTTCTCTTTTACCTATTTCTTCCGCCAGCTTTGCAAAAACCGCCTTTGCCGCCTTTCCGCCGTATATCCAGGAGCCCGGTCTTTCCGGCCATATCATTATGCAGCCATGGTGTTTTTCAAATTCTCCCGGCATTCTGAAAGAGTCTTTTACCGGTAAAGAATTAATGATATTCATCCTGTTTCCTCACAAATATTTTTTAAGGTGATAACTCTTATTTAAGATTATCACTTCTATTACTTCTATTGCTCTGCTTTTATTACTTCTGCTTTTACTGCTTCATTTATTGACTTTAAGACAGCCTCATTTTAAAGTCTTCGTAACCAAAGCTTTTAACAATCTCAACGCTTCCGTCCGTATGCTCTGCCGCAATTATGGGAAGTCCTATTCCGTTAAAGGTGTTGTTCTTTACCATGGAGTATATTGCCATATCTTCAAAATACAGGCAGTCCCCTATATTTACCTTTTTATCAAAAGAATAGTCTCCGATTATGTCTCCTGCAAGACATGTAAAGGAAGAAAGTCTGTAGGTATAGGCTTTTTCTTCCGGCTTTCCGGAGTCCTTAAGCGGCGGTCTGTATGGCATTTCCAGTACATCCGGCATATGGCAGGCTGCGGAAGCATCCAAAACAAGAGTGGTAATGCCGGAGTTTTCAACAATATCCAGAACCTTTGTCTTTAAAAGCCCTGCATTTAAAGCCACTGCTTCTCCCGGCTCCAAATAGACTTCCACTCCGTACTCTTCCTTTACTTTATTTATAAGTCTTACCAGTCTTTCGACGTCGTAGTCCTCTCTTGTTATGTGGTGGCCGCCGCCCATGTTAAGCCATTTCATTTTCTTAAGCAGCGGACCGAACTTTTCCGTAACCACCTTAAGGGTTGTTTCCAGGTCGTCGGAATTCTGCTCACAAAGAGTGTGAAAATGAAGGCCTTCCATTCCTTTTAAAGGACCGCTCATAAGGAAGTCCGCCTCTTCTTCTGTAAGAGGAGAATTAAGAGTTTTGGAAGTTTCCCTCTCTCCGCTTTTATTTTCGCGGTTTGTGGCTTCCTCACTTGTATTTTGTTTGTTCGCCGCTTCTTTAAGTTTTTCCGAAGTTACACCAAGTCTGGAACCCGGTGCGCATGGGTCGTAAATGGCGTGGTCTCCCTGAGTGGAACACTCCGGATTAATTCTAAGACCAAAGCTTACTTTTCCCGTTTTTTCTTTGTATTTTTCCAATTGGGTAAGAGAATTAAAGCTTATGTGGTCCACATAGCCCATAAGCTCTTCAAATTCTTCTTCTCTGAAGGCAGGAGAAAAAACATGGTTTTCGCATCTTTCGCCGGTTTCTTTTCTCATTTTTTCAAAGCCCAGTCTTGCCTCAAAAAGGCCGCTGGCAGTCGCTCCGCTTATGTACTTTGCAATAAGCGGATACTCATAAAACATGGAAAAGCACTTCTGGGCAAGAAGAATTTTGCAGCCTGTTCTCTTCTGCACGTCGTTTAATATTTCAAGATTTTTTAAAAGATCCCGCTCCCGCACAATATATGCGGGAGTGGGAAGAGTTTCCAAAGTAAATTTGCTCATCTAAAATCCTTTTACTCTACAATAACAGGGTTTTCGTCCACCTTCCAAGGAAGACCGTACTTATTAAGCGCTTCCATATATGGGTCCGGATCGAACTCGTCTGTTGTAAATACACCCGGCTTATTCCACTTTCCTGTTGCCACAAGCATGGTTCCTATCATTGCAGGAACACCCGTTGTGTAGGAAATAGCCTGAGAACCTACTTCTCTGTAGCACTCCTGGTGGTCGCATACGTTGTAGATGTATAATTTCTTTTCCTTGCCGTCTTTAATTCCGGTAAAGATACATCCGATGTTGGTCTTTCCAACGGTTCTTGGTCCGAGGGATGCAGGGTCCGGAAGAAGGGCCTTTAAGAACTGGATAGGAACAATTTCTCTGCCCTCAAACTCAACAGGAGTTGCGGAAAGCATTCCTACATTTTCAAGACACTTCATATGAGTAAGATAGCTCTGTCCGAAGGTCATGAAGAAACGGAAGCGCTTAACGCCCTTGAAATTTCTAGCAAGGGCGTTAAGAGAATACGTTTCTTCATGCACTTCGGACAGGGCTATCTTACTCATATGAAGTGTCTTGAAAATGTAGGAATGATCA
>JAILFQ010000179.1 GCA_024697505.1 Lachnospiraceae bacterium | reverse complement strand
GTCAAAATCCAAAAGATGTCTGCTCTCCAGTTTATTATTGTATTCTCTGTAGATCTCCCTGAAAGTTTCCTCGGGACAGTTTACGGAATAATAAGAGGAAAGATCGGCCCTCTCGCTTTTCACAAAACTGATTTCGGACCTGATATTGGAAACAAGCTCGTTTTCATCGCCTATTTCCGTAACTTTTTCTCTTACCATCTGCAAAAGAAGGGAGTAAGCGTCTTCCTCCCTAATAATGTTTGAAGCAGTGTAATTATAAGCATACTTCAGAATTTTAAAGAATACCGCGTGGAAGGTTCCGAAATTAACTCTGCCGCTTCCACCCAGTTTGCGAAAGCGTTCCTCCATTTCCACAGCGGCCGCTTTGGTAAAAGTAATCACAAGGATGCTGCCCGGGTCTATTCCAAGATCCCTTGTCATGTGCAGAACTCTCCTTGTGATAACCGTAGTCTTACCGGAACCCGGGCCGGCAAGAACAAGTGCCGGTCCGTCTCCGAATTCAATTGCTTTTTGTTGTGCTTTACTTAAACTCAAAAGTACTTTTCCATTCCTTTGGAAGTATTGTTAATCTTTGTAAGAGTATCTTTTGTACCCTGGGCCAGATTAAGGTTCTGATTGGACATTTCCTCGGCCTGTGCCGCAGAAGCACTTATCTCTTCAGTTGCAGCCGAAAGCTGGGATATACTTTCCACAATCCTGTCATTGGACTCGGAAAGGCTTTCTATCTGTCCGTTAATTCCGTTAATGTCTTCTATAAGATGTGTAATATTATTCTCAAGAGCCTCAAAGTTCTCTGCTGCGGAATTTATCATTTCGCTCTGCTTGTCCGTAGCTTCAACGGAACTTTCTACAGAGGATACAACCTCTGTGGCGTTAAGATTTAACTCTTCAAGAATATTTGTAATGTCTTCCGTAGATTTCTTTGTCTGCTCCGCAAGAGCACGTATCTGGTCCGCAACTACGGCAAATCCGCGTCCGGCTTCGCCCGCTCTTGCACTTTCTATGGAAGCGTTGAGAGCAAGAAGATTTGTCTGATTGGAAATCTTATTGATAACATCTGTAATTTCCGCAACTTCTCTGGTTCTTTGCTGAAGTTTTTCCATGGACTCCGTAACCTTGGCATTTGTCTTTGCAATGTTTTCGGCATGAGACCTAAGCTCGTTCATGGCTCTTACATTTTCCTGAACGCTGTCTTCGGAAGCCCTTGCAACACCAACCATTCCTCTGGATGTATCTGCGGTTTTTACAATTGCCTCCTGTATTTCCTTTGTCATGGAATTCTGAGAATGCACACTTTCTGCGGTACTTGTTGTTGCCTCGGAAATTTCCTTCATGGAACGGTTAACGGTTTCTGCTGCCTCAAACATATCTTCAACATACTTCGCACCGTTTTGGCTTTCTTCAAGAACGGTCCTGGAAATGTCTACAACATCTTCAGCCATCTTCTTCTGCGCTTCTGTCTGGGAAGCGGAAAAGCCCAGCATGTCATCCATGTACATTACCGCAAGCTTACCGACCATGTATATTACTATAAACACACATATGGTAAAAGCAGAAGTAACAAGGAAATCTATATTCATTCCCTCGGACTTCATTCCTCTTTGCGCCGTATTCATCATGTAAAGAATTACATATAATATAGCGGATCTCTTAAGAATCTTTTTGTCCATGAAAGGAATTGCGGTTGCAAGACATCCTACCGCACCTACATGTACAAATTCCGCCTCGGACCAAAAGCCCATTACCATATAAACTAAAAGTGTTATTGCTATAGATACCTTTTTGTATGTAAAACCATTATTCGTATTTTTAAAGTAAAAGAAAGCGTTTACCACTAATGCAACCAGGAGCAGGATCCATATAAAATGTCTGGAGCCGTTCTGAAACTCCCGGTCCGTAAATGCCTTATAAGCCAGATACACTGTGGAAAAAAGCAAATACAGCGTTGTAGCCGTAAACATCATTCTATTACTTCTTTTTACCCTTTGTACCTCATCTTTGTACTTAAACTTCTCGTTTTGTTCTTCCATAAAAACTACCTCC
>JAILFQ010000322.1 GCA_024697505.1 Lachnospiraceae bacterium | reverse complement strand
ACGCCGCCAGCGTTCATCCTGAGCCAGGATCAAACTCTCATGTTGAAATGTTTGTTTCCTCTCAGAACAATCTGGCTTATTTTCCCTAAGAAAAATTTGCAAAGGTTTGTTCCGTGCGACATATCTCTATGTCGACTTTTTACTGTTTCTAAGGTTTGTGATCTTTCGATCACAGTTCTTAGAATGAAAATTTTATTAGAATTTTCAGGGTTGTTTCACTGTTAAGTTTTCAAGGTTCTGTGTTGCTTTTTCTCAAGCAGCTCGAACATTTTAACATCTTCAAATCTCTTTGTCAAGAACTTTTTTAAATTCTTTTGTTTGAATTGTTTCTTTTGTTTGAACTATTCGCTTTTCTCAAGCAGCTCGAACATTTTAACATCTTCAAAACCGTTTGTCAAGAACTTTTTTTAAATTCTTTTGTTTGAATTGTTTCTTTTGTTTGAACTTTTTGCTTTCCTCAAGCAACTTTGACATCTTACCACCGGGCAAGATGTTTGTCAACAACTTTTTTTACTTTTTTTAAAAAGCTTTTTGAAAGTTGCTAACGAGCGGAGAAAGAGGGATTTGAACCCTCGCGTCGTTATTAGCGGCCTACTCCCTTTCCAGGGGAGCCCCTTCAACCACTTGGGTATTTCTCCAAGGCTTGAATCGAATGCATTATTCGATTAATGTTTCCGGCCGTAAAAATAACCACCGAGTAGCAAGGTGGCAATTTCAAAGCATTTAGCTGACCTGAAACTGACTATCTTTTTGTTTGAGCTTTCATGCTCAAACGGAGAAGGTGGGATTCGAACCCACGGTCCCTTACGGGATCACCGGTTTTCAAGACCGGCTCCTTAAACCACTCGGACACCTCTCCATATATGCGTTCTCGTAAACGCGCTTACATATATTATCACCCTAGAATGATTATGTCAAGCACCATAAACAGAAATTTTCTTATTTATAGAAAGGCTTTTGCTGTTACCATATCTTCCGGCGTGGTTATCTTTATATTGGTATATTCGCCTTCAACAAGGCTGATCTTTGCATTTGTATATCCTGCCACAACAGATACATCATCCGTAAGGCCTTCTTTGTTTCCTTCCATAGCTTTCTCAAAAGCAGAAACGGCAAGCTTATATTCAAAACACTGTGGTGTTTGTGCAATAAACAGCTTACTTCTTTCAGGTGTTGTTTTTACGGTATTGTCGTTATCTGTTATGTGTATGGTATCTTTTGCCCGCACACCTACAAGACACGCTCCGGTTTCCTTTACCTTATCTATAGCCATGTTTATGGTTTCCGTTTTTATAAGCGGCCTTGCACCGTCGTGTATTAATACGTATGAACTCCCGTCCGCAGCCTTCAGTCCGTTGTAGACCGAGTCCACCCTTTCTTTTCCGCCCGCAACCACTTTACGTACCTTTTTAAATGAATACTTATCTACTATAGAAGCTTTTACGCTTTCTTCTTCACCTTCCGGTACCACAAGGATTATATCCGTTGCCCGACTTTCCTCAAAAGCGCGTAACGAATAAAACAGTATCGGCTTATCTTCAAGCAAAAGATACTGTTTTTTCACATCCGTATTCATTCTTTTTCCGCTTCCGCCGGCAAGAATTATAGCGGTAATTTCCATATTACTTCCTCTGTCCGATCTTTAAATTAGGTATGGCATTAAGGTCAAGACCGTCCCTAACACCGTTTATGTATTCGTAATAGGCTGCTGCACCTATCATTGCTGCATTGTCAGTACAAAAGATGGGTGAAGGTTTGTAAAACTTATAACCTCTTCTTTCGCAGGCCTCCTTCATTCCTTCCCTAAGGGCCGAATTGGAAGCCACTCCGCCCGCAAGCGCGATCTTCTTTATACCAAGATCCTTTGCAGCCTTCATTGTTCTGTCTACCAAAACATCCACTACCGCAGCCTGAAATGATGCTGCCACATCTGCCTGAACGATCTCCTCGCCCTTCATTTCTGCCTGGTTTAAATAGTTAAGCACAGCAGATTTAAGGCCACTGAAAGAAAAATCGTAAGGGCATCCTTCTACAACCGCTCTCGGAAAAGCAAGTGCTTCCTTATTACCTTCTTTAGCCACCTTATCTATCTTAGGACCGCCCGGATAACCAAGTCCAATGGCTCTTGCGACTTTATCGTAAGCTTCTCCCGCAGCATCATCATGGGTACGGCCTATTATTTCGTATTTGCCATAGTCCTTAACTACCACAATGTGTGTATGGCCGCCGGATACAATAAGACAAAGGAACGGAGGTTCAAGATCTTTGTTTTCTATATAATTTGCTGATACATGTCCTTCTATATGATGCACCCCTACCAGAGGTTTCTTTGCAGCATAAGCAATAGCCTTTGCTTCCGCAACGCCCACAAGCAAAGCTCCCACAAGTCCCGGGCCGTAGGTTACACCTATGGCATCCACGTCCGAAAGTTCCATTTTTGCATCCAAAAGAGCCTGTTCTATAACAGGATTAATGTTTTCAATATGCTTTCTTGAGGCAATCTCCGGCACAACTCCTCCATAAAGAGTATGAAGGGCAATCTGCGAGGAAATAACGTTTGAAAGGACATCCCTGCCGTTTTTTACAACCGCTGCAGCTGTTTCATCGCAAGAGGATTCTATTGCAAGTATGTATACATCTTTTTCTTTCATTTTTGTATTACCTTCTTTTGTTTATAACCATTATTTGTCGGTTTTAAAGGCGTCTGTTGCACGCCAACCGAGAATTCTGTATTTATTGTCGTCTCCTTCGCGAAGAACAAACTCTTCGTAAGAATCCGTATATTTACTTCCTTCTTTTATTAAAAAATAGAGTTTTAATGATGAGTAATTATAACCGTCTTCAGCCTTCCAGGTTTTAACCTGTTTTTGGTCCTGAACGCTGTACACTACTATGGTTTTAGTCTTCTTTTTGGCATTTGCAACTTCAACCTGCAGATTTTTAATAAAGGTTTCCCTTTCGTTTTGTGCAAGAAGTTCCGCATCAAAAAGCAGTCTCTGCATATCCGCAAGGTCTGTAAATTCCTCATCTGTGCAGCTCTCATTATATAAAGCCTTTATTATTCTTGCATAAAGCTTTACAACTTCATAAGGTGTTGCAGGATAACTGCTCTCTACACTTTTGGACAATAGTATTGCCACTTCCCCGCTTTTTCCGTTCTCACCCTCATAGTTTTTATTATCAGGTCTGTTTACTATAAGGAAGAAAGCCACCAAAACACAAACAGAAAGTATAGAAAGAAGCGTTATAAGTTTTCCTTTTCCCGACAAATTAATCACTTTACCACCCTCTACTCGTTTTTGTCAAACTCCAAAGTTACACTCTTTCCGTCTGTGCCCACATATGACTCAGGAAAGATTTTCCTTGTCTCTTCAATGTAGTCTTTCGGTCTTGTAAGTGCGGGACTGAAATGAGTAAGCCACATCTGTCCCACTTCTGCTTTTGCAGCCAGTTTTGCCGCTTCAGCAAACATCATATGTTTATGTTCAACCGCTTTTACCTGT
>JAILFQ010000056.1 GCA_024697505.1 Lachnospiraceae bacterium | reverse complement strand
TCTTTCCCCAAGTTCCTTTGCGGTAAGAACGGAAAATGCTATAAGATTGGCAGAGGATCCGCTGTTTACAAGATGGGCGTACTTTACACCAAGAAATTCAGCAAAGTTCTTTTCAAACTCTTCTGCAAATCTTCCGGTAGTAAGCCAGAAATCCAAAGTTGCATCCGTAAGGGCACACATTTCCTTTTCATCATATACTCTGGATGCGTAAGAAACTCTGTCACCTTCTTCAAAAGGCTTCTTTTTTTCCTTAAAATCGTGGTAATACTGCGTTACAAGTTCCTTTATCTTTTTTCTTGCCTCTTCTTCGTTCGTCCACTTTTCCATAAAATATACTCCTCTTTACCACTTAATCCACGGTGCGTGGCCTGTTTCTATAAGCTTTTCAAGCATGTCCATTTCTCTCTTGTTGTCCATACACTGCCAAAAGCCCTTGTGTCTGTAAGACATAAGCTCGCCGTTATTTGCAAGCCACTCAAGAGGCTCCTTTTCAAATACCGTTTTATCCCCCTCAATAAGGTCGAAAACTTTTGGACTAAGTACCATATAGCCTGCATTTATAGGTGCGCCGTCAGAAATATTCTTCTCTCTGAAGCTCTTTACCGCGTTGTCTCCGCCAATATCAAGTATCCCTTTTTGCTGTTCCAGCATAACTGCCGTAAGGGTTGCCATCTTGCCGTGTCCCTCATGGAACTTAACAAGTTCTTTTATATTTACGTCGCAAACGCCATCGCCGTAAGTCATCATAAAAGTTTCATTTCCAACATACGGCTGTATTCTCTTTATTCTTCCGCCGGTCATAGTATCAAGTCCTGTGTCCACAACGGTAACCTTCCAGGGTTCACAATAGTGGTTATGTATTTCCATATCATTGGCACCCTTTGTAAAATCGAAAGTCACATCGGAGTTATTAAGAAAATAATCGGCGAACCACTTCTTTACAATATGCTGTTTATAACCGGCACAAATAATAAAATCGTTAAATCCATAATAGGAATATTCCTTCATTATATGCCAAAGGATTGGCTTTCCGCCTATTTCTATCATTGGCTTTGGTTTAATCTGTGTTTCTTCGGATATTCTTGTTCCGAGTCCTCCTGCAAGCAGTACAACCTTCATATTTTCTCCTCCTGTTTTTCTTTATATTAACAAGCTGTCAATTGTCCTCCAAGGGAGGATATACCTGCTTATCCGTTGCAGATATATCCTTTCCAAGTTGGACTTCTATGATCTTCAGCTCCTTGTAAGCGCGTATTGTGTGCCTGCAACCGGCAGGCATTCTTAAAACATCACCCGGTTTAACCTCAATTTTCTTGCCATCCAAAACCGCAAGTCCTTCCCCGCTAATGATGTTCCAAACCTCATCTCTTCTTTCATGGCTGTGGTAATTCATTTTATGCCCCGGTCTTAAGGTAACCTTAATGGTAAGGCTTTCGTTTTCCACGTTAAGTACATGGTAAGACCCCCAGGACTTTTCCGCAAATCTTATTTCCTGTCTTATCTCATCCACATAAGGCTTTATAAATGATGATTGTTCTTTATCCGTAACTATTATTCCTTCAGGGCTTGCAGAAACAACCGCATTCTTTAAACCCATTGTAAATACGGGAACGTCCAGTTCGTTGATTACGTGAACATTCTCGCAGCTGTCGGAAAGAATAGCCTTTCCCACACTTCTTTCGGACATGGCTTCCGTAAAAGTATTCCATGTACCAAGGTCTTTCCAGTTCCCTTCGAACTCTATTGCCTTAATGTCAGTTTCTTTTTCCGACACAGCATAGTCAAAGCTTATCTTGTTAAGATCTTTATATTTCTCAAATAAATCCTTGTAATCTTTATAGTCTATAAGTTCATGTGCCTTGCCGCTTATGTATCCAAGCTTCATTCCGAACACACCTGTATTCCAAAGAGCACCTTCTTCAATAAGTTCTTTGGCTTCATCCGCAGTAGGCTTTTCTTTAAAGCGGGATACTTTTATTACTTCTTTTCCGAGGCTTTCTTTTTCCGGTAAAATATAGCCGTACTTTTCACTTGGGTAGGTAGGCACCGCCCCCATAAGCACAAGGTTTGCATCTCCCCCGGCTATTTCTTTTTCCAGGTCTTTTAAACGTTTAAAATACTCACTGTCCACATATGGGTCCACAGGGCATATTATTACTGCTTCTTCCTTGCTTCTTTTACATTCGCAAAGAAGAAATTCCGCAGCAAGGGCAATGGCAGGAAATGTATCTCTTCTGCAAGGTTCTTTGGAAATTGTTACTTCATCCCCAAGCTGGTTCTGTATTGCTGAAATCTGGCTCTCTCCGGTAGCAACCGTAATAAAAGCGTTTTTATCTTCTTCCTTTATGCCTCTGTACATACGCATAAGCATGGATTCCCTGTTTCCGTCCGGAGCTTTAAAAATCTTTATAAATTGTTTGGATCTTACATCATTTGAAAGAGGCCAAAGCCTCCTTCCGGAACCCCCGGAAAGAAGAATATAATTCATAATAAACCACCTTGTTTACATTTAGTCTATTTCTGCAAGAGCTTTTTCTCTTTTGGCAAGTTTTCTGTCGTGTGTTGCCATTATATTTACAAGTTCTTCGTAACTTGTTTTCTGCGGATTCCAACCAAGCTTTGTTTTTGCCTTTGTAGGATCCCCCAAAAGGTTTACAACATCTGTAGGCCTAAACCACTTTTCGTTTACTGAAACAAGCATCTTTCCGGTCTTTTTGTCGTAACCCTTCTCGTTAATACCTTCCCCCTTAAACTCCAGCTCAATTCCGTTTGCTTTAAAAGCAAGCGTTGTAAACTCTCTTACCGTATGTTGTACACCTGTTGCAATAACATAATCATCCGGTTTATCCTGCTGGAGGATCAGCCACATGCACTCAACATAGTCCTTGGCATATCCCCAGTCTCTTAAAGAATCCATATTTCCAAGCTCCAGGTGATCCTGCAGACCTTCTGCTATCCTTCCCGCAGCAAGAGTGATCTTTCTTGTAACAAAGGTCTCTCCGCGTCTTTCAGATTCGTGGTTAAAGAGTATTCCGTTTGCGGCGAACATTCCGTAAGCTTCCCTGTACTCCTTGATCATCCAGTAGCCGTACTGCTTTGCAACCGCATAAGGGCTGTATGGGTGGAAAGGAGTTGTTTCTCTTTGCGGAACCTCTTCCACTTTTCCAAAGAGTTCTGAAGTGGAGGCCTGGTAAATCTTTGTTTTACCGGTAAGCCCGACCGCTCTTACAGCCTCCAATATCCTTAAAACACCAATGGCATTAACGTCTCCCGAATACTCCGGCACATCAAATGATACCTGAACATGGGACTGAGCAGCCAGATTATATATTTCCGTAGGTCTTACAAGATCTACGACTCTTATTATTGACAAAGAGTCTGCAAGGTCTCCGTCGTGAAGATGTAGTTTGCCTTCTTTTATAAGATGATCTATTCTGGATGTATTTGAAGAAGACGCTCTTCTTACTATTCCATGTACTTCGTATCCTTTTTCAAGCAAAAACTCTGCAAGAAAGGAACCGTCCTGCCCCGTAATACCTGTAATTAATGCTACTTTACACATTTTACTGCCTCCTCGTCTTAATATACTCTCCTATAGTTGCAATTTGGTAGTCCAGCTGCTCCTTTGTAAGACCGTGGTGGCAGCCTATGTAAAATCCGTTGTGGTCTATATATTCCGCAACCGGATATTCTTTTTCTATATCTCCAAATATTTCTTTATAAATAGGCTGGTTAAGAAGCGGCAACATAGGCCTTGTTTCTATATTTGCCTTTTCAAGGAACTTTGTCATATCCTTCATATCCAGGCCTGAACCTTTTTTTATAAGTATAGGAAACATCATATATGTATGCTCTATATTTTCCTTGTGTCTTGGAAGCTGTAAAAGATCTTCGTATTTCTCAAGGCCTTTAATAAGATACTCTGCATTTTCGTGCCTTTTACCCATTATCTCATCTTTACGCTCGAGCTGGCCGAGGCCAATGGCTCCTTCCAGT
Source organism: Lachnospiraceae bacterium (assembly GCA_024697505.1). GTDB lineage: Bacteria > Bacillota > Clostridia > Lachnospirales > Lachnospiraceae > JAILFQ01. Next base: position 6,484 of record JAILFQ010000056.1, on the reverse strand, counting down.
TCTCCAACTCTGTAACTGTATCCTATTCTTATAAAAGAAAATCTTCTGTCTATTTCTGTCTGCATTCTCTTAGGGCAAACCGTTTTTCCGTCAGAGGCAACGCATCTTTCACAGGTGCACGCTCTTCCGTGAGCCACAAGAGAACGAAGTATTTCCATCATTTCTCTGTTATCTGTTAAAACAAGACCGCCAACACCGGTTGTGATTGTATGGGCAACGTATGTGGAAAAGGCGGAAATGTCTCCAAAGCTTCCTATTGTCTTACCGTCAATTTTTGCAAAATGAGCTTCGGCACAATCTTCAACAACTCGTAAATTATGCTTCTTTGCTATTTCCATAATTGCCGTCATATTACATGGCATCCCAAAGGTATGTACAGGAATAATGCAGCGTGTGTTTTCGGTAATGTGCTTTTCTATTTCATCAGGGTTCATATTGTAGGTGTCTTCCTCTACATCCACAAATTTTACCTTAAGGCCTGCATGCATTACGGAGTTGGATGTTGCAATAAAAGTGATTGCAGGAACCAGAACTTCTGTATTTTCGTCCCACTTATCCACTTCCTTTAAGGTTTCCAGAGCAAGATGAAGCGCACTTGTACCGCTGTTGCAGGCTACACCGTATTTCTTATCGTGAAAAGCCGCAAACTTCTTTTCGAATTCCGCTACATATTTCCCCTGGGAAAGTCTTTCGTTATTAAGCACATCCATTACATATTTCTTTTCAATATCTGTTACGGATGCATATCCAACACCTATTTTATCCATATCTTTGCCTTCCTTTGCTTACTTGCAGTTTTTAAGGAACCATTCATAGGTCTTTGCAAGACCTTCTTTTAATTCTGTTTTATACTTCCATCCCGCTTTTTCAAGTTTTGTGCAGTCCATAAGTTTCTGGGGCATTCCGTCGGGCTTGCTCGTGTCAAACTCTGTTTTTCCTTCATATCCCACTACTTCCGCCACAGTTTTTGCAAGCTCCGCTATGGAAACGTCTTTTCCTGTGCCTACGTTAAAGAATTCGTTTCCGGAGTAGCTTTCAAGAAGATAAACACAGGCATCTGCCATATCATCTGTAAAAAGAAGTTCCCTTCTTGCCTTTCCGGTTCCCCACACCGTAACGGATTCAGCACCGGATACTTTTGCTTCGTGGTACTTTCTTATAAGTGCCGGCACCACATGGGACCGCACCGGGTCGAAGTTATCTCCGTAACCATATAAATTACAAGGCATTACGCTAATGTAATCTGTTCCGTACTGTCTGTTGTACATCTCGCAAAGCTTCATTCCCGCAATTTTTGCTATTGCATAGCCTTCGTTTGTAGGCTCCACCTTGCCGTCCAGCAGGTACTCTTCTTTCATTGGCTGAGGGGAAAGTCTCGGGTATATACAGGAGGACCCAAGAAACAAAAGCTTCTTTACTCCCGTTCTTCTTGCCGCTTCTATTACGTTTGCTTCTATCATTAAGTTGTCGTAAAGAAAGCTTGCGGGGGATTCCATATTTGCCATTATTCCGCCCACTTTTGCGGCTGCAAGCACAACAATTTCCGGCTTTTCTTCTTCAAAAAACTTCATTGTCGCATCCTGGCATCTAAGATCCAGTTCCCCGGAACTTCTTCCCACAAAGTTTGTATAACCCGCTTCTTTCAGTTTTCTCATTATGGCAGAGCCCGCCATTCCTCTGTGGCCTGCTATATAAATTTTAGAATCTTTATTAAGCATATTAGCTTTCCTTCTTTGGCTAAAGATTTATTTCTTTTATTGAGAGCTCAAACGGCCTGTTTGGATCGGAAGGTCTGTTTATAAGCGCAATGTATGTATCTGCATATATTCCTATTACACTTTTCGGAATTTCGTTCAAGAAAAATGCCCAGTTTCCAAATGATGAATTGGAAAAGATTATTCTGTTACACATGGACATAAGCTGCATGTCCAGGTAATTCCATCCGTTTCCACAGGTGCCCTCAACAAACACAAGTCTTCCCATTATTTCCGAGAATCCAAGATTTAAAAAGTTTTCCTTACACCATTCTATATCATCCGAAAAAACAAAATAATTCCCGCCGGGATGCAATTCTTCCATTTTTCTTATTGCCATTGCATATTTTTCCGGAGAAAGGGCTCTTCCGGCTTTTATAAAGTCTCCTCTTCTTATATGCACTGCCACACTGTCACAAGACCTTATCCTTTTTTCCAGTTCGAGAACAAAGATCGGTACTCCTTCTGTTTTTATAAGAGGCTTAAACTTTAGCTCTCTAAAAAGATATTTTCTTGCAAATTCGTATGGTTTAGGAGTTACCCAATAGCCGTTGTAATAAATGTTTCCAACCGCTTTAGCCCAAACATCCAGTATAACAGCAGATGTACTGCCTACAGGAAGATAAACCTTATTGCCTTTAAACTCCATATCATCTAATTCAACCATCATTAATATATCTTTTCCGCTTTCTTTAAGGATGTCCGGTATGCTTTTTCCTTCGTCTGCTTTTTTTATAATTTCTGCCCATTCTTCTTTAGAATATTCGTTACTGAGAAGTTTTGGCTTTACTCCGAATATTTTTTCCAATTCATAGCCGTTATGTCTTCCCTCTGCTTCTTTTAAAAAGAAGAAAGAATCATCAAATATTACACGCTCGTCTGTTTTAATTTCTATTGCTCTTCCGAACGCATACTGGTATAACTGGTTTCCCAGTCCTCCGTTAAGCCTTACTATTCTCAGGCCTTTTTTAGCCTTCCCATCCGGGCGCTTATATATGTAGAAGGTTTTGTTTTCCGAAGATTCTTTATCTTCTACACATTTTTCACATTCTATGTTATCTATCTCGTTTAAAGGGTTTCTCATGTCTATGGCAAGAGTTCCGGAAAAGCCCATAATAAGCCTTCCTCCCTCTTTAAGCATATTAAAGAGATTTTGTATAATTTGTTTTGTTGCTTCTACGCTTCCGTTTATATCCTCTACAAGTATGTAATCATATTTTTTATCTTCATATATCTCGCTTTCACTCGAGATTATTTCCGCTCTATCCGCCACATCTTTAATATCTTCAGCGTATGCAGGATTAAAACACTTATACTTAAAGAACACATCTGTGTTTCCTGCGTTTTCCTTTAACGCTTCCTTTATTTTTAAGCCTTGTGCTCCTGCTGCACTTTCAACTGAAAGTATATCCACATGGCCTTTTTTTGAAGGCTTTAAAACATCCATAAGATAAGGGAAAAAATTCGGTCTGTACCATGGATCGACTCCAAATAATGCCTTAAAATCTTTTCTTCCCTGATCATAAAACTTCTGATCTGAAATTGCCTTTTCTTTACTGATGGTTGCAGAGCCATGATGGTAACAAAAGGCATCTTTAACAAGATACATATGGTAACCGCCTCTTCTTGCAAGAAGGGATATCTTGTCGTCCGGGAATGAGAAAAAGGACCTGGATTGATACAACCATGCCATCTTTGTCTCTTCAATAAAAGAACTTTTTATTATATCTATCGGGTTGCAAAGGCGAGTTCTACGTTCCCATTTTAACGGGTCGGATACTTTGTTACATTCTTCGGCATACTCCTTAACAGCCTCAATACAACTAAGATTCACTCTTGGAGACTGGTAATTGGATATATTGGTTGTCATAGGTACACAGTAAACAGCCTTTTTATCGGCAATAGCACATTTATAAAGGTTATCAAGAGAATTCTTCATAACCATAACGTCATTGCTTATAAGAAGAGTATACTTTCCCTCCGTTATTCTGTAAAAGCCTGTAAAACCTCCACCATTAACCTTTATATCCAACTGCTTATCCGGATTAAACTGTTCAAAGAACTCTTTTGTGCCATCATTTGAGCCGTGATTAATGAATATAAGTTCGTAGGATGCCTCCTTTGGAAGGTTCTTCATAAGGCTCTCTACACATTCTCTTGTATATTCAAGTTCATTATAGCCAACAACGCATATACTCATGTCGTACTTATACTTGCCTGTTTTTTCCGCTTCTACTGTATACTTGTTAGTTGCAAGTCTTTTTATATCTTCTTTATAATACTTCTCTTCTCTTTCAGGGTCTCCTTTGCAGAGTCCCCAGAAATAGAAGTTTACTCTGAATTCTTCAAGAAGAGGAATAAGTTCAAATTCCGTTTTGGTTACAGCAAAGTTAATATTACCTCGCCTTACACTTTCTTCTATTCTTGTAAGAGTCCAAAGGACAGATTCTGTAACTTCCGGTGTATTAAGCCCCTCTTCCTCTTTCTTTAAAGAAGCATATATACCTGCATCTGCCTTCAGCATGGTTTTAAGAGCCGCACAATACTCAAGGTAGCCTGTTGTATTTCCTGCTCTTATAATATCCAGCATCTCATAGGCTGCGGCAACGGCAGTTTCTGCTATTTCGTATATTTTTTTTGCTGTTTCCTGATCCTTAAGCATTTTTACCCTCCAATAAGGTCTTAAAATCTAACGCCTTCTCTTTATCGTTCATTCCCTCTGCCGCTTTTATGCCGGCATCCAAAACAGATTTTAAAATATCCATTGAAAAGAACTCAACATTATCCAGAAAAGACTGCCTGTTTCTTTCCGTTTCGTGCTCTAAAAGCCAGTTTCTTTTATTTATAAAGACCTCTGTTTCTTTTGTTACAACCGGATAATTTCCTATACAGGATCCCGCTTGAACAAGACAGTAGGCAATAACCATTTCTGCGGTTTCATTGATCATAAAGCCGCCGGCTATTATCTCTGCCTGCTTTATACATTCATAATACTTTTCAAGATACAAAAGGCTTTTTACAGACATTGAAATGAGCCAGTTATATGCAGGACCTGTATGCAGGCCTTTTTCCCTTAACAAAGAAATGCTGTTTACGCAAAAATCGTATCCTGCACGCCTTGTTTCCTCCAGAGCTACAAGCTCCTGAACTATCTGTGCTCTGGTCTGCTCGGAATACGGGTTATCTTTTAAGTCTTCTTCAAGAAGAGCCATGTTTCTTTCCTGATGCTTAATGGCTTCTTCCTTTGTAGTATAATAGTACCCGGAATGGCCTATGCCGGTATCTATATATGCACACGGGGCATATACCCCTTTCAGCTGCTCATGCACTCTTCCTTCAAAATGTAACTCTCCGCTTCTTCTTGCGAGTCTCATTACATCGCTTTGAGCACATCCCTGTTCCGTATAGTTCTTTACTCTGAACATAGCAGAGTTGTACTTGCTTTCTTCTTTGTTTAAGAATTCCGCAAATTTTTCAGGTTCTTCTATCCATTCGTCGTCATCCAGGAATAAGAACCATTCACCATTTACATGCTTTAAACACTCATTTCTTGCAGCAGAAAAGTTCTTTATCCAGTTAAATCCGTATACTTTGTCTGTATACTTAAAGGCTTCTTTTCCCGCACTCTCAGGGTCTTCCGGTCTTGTATCAAGAACAATCAGTTCTCCCTTAACCTTCTCAAGAAGCTTATTTATACTTGCAAGGCACTTATTAACGCTTTCGCTCTTTTTCGAAACCATAACGGCAACGGAAAGCTTTATATCGCTTTTTACAAATGATACTTCCTTATTATCATTATCATTTTCGCTTTCCACTTCTGTCTCTTCCCTGTAAACATAGCCTTCCTTCATCTTCTGCATGGCTAAATTTACGTAGTTCTTTATGTATGGCTCTTTCCTTAACATTTCAGAAAAATACGGCTTAAGGGTATCATTTTGCATTACTTTTTTTATCACATCAAAAATTATGTCATATCTTGGATTTTTGCTTTCCAGAGAAAAGAACCTCACAAGAATATCTCTTCTGTCAAATCCCTTATCTTCCCACGGCATGCGGGAATACAACTCAAAGGCTTTATTTATCCTGCCGGATACGGCGGCTGAAAATGCGCCTATTTCAAGCATTTCAAGATATGCCGGTCTGTCTGTGTACCTTGCCATATCTCCCACAAGCTCCACAGACTTTATCCTTTCATCATTTTTTATGCGATTGTAACTTTTAAAGTAGTCTTCCGCATACTTGTATGCTTCAGCGTTTTTTCCTCTTAATATACAAAGTCTGGCCATTAAAAGCGAGATTGCGTTCAGCACGGTTTCATAGAGCTTATATTCACCGGTTAATTTTTTGTAAATCTCTACTGCTTCTTCATAAGACTTCTCAAGAGGCTCAAATAATCTGAAGATTAACAGCACCTGATACTGAAACCCCGCCTTTTCGGACCGGTCAGAGAATTTTTCAAGTGTCTCATTACAAAATGAATAGGCTTTTTCGTTGTCAAAGGTTGCAATTTCCATAGCAACCTGAGCGCGAAGTTGTAAATCATCCGGATTCTTTTCCAGCTCTCTTAAAAGAGCTGGATAGTTTCTTTCATTCTTTCTTCGCCTTTCTTCGTCATTTTTATAGGCATAGCCAAAATGATGAACATAGGCCTCAAAAGTTTTAACCGGAAGATACATTCCTTGTAAAGTCTCGTGGATAGCACCTTTAAACTCTGTATGTTTTCCCACCCT
>JAILFQ010000039.1 GCA_024697505.1 Lachnospiraceae bacterium | reverse complement strand
AAGAATATTACCACGGTTTGCAATTTTTGTAAAGGAAAAGAAAAAATACTTTAGCAATCTTTTACATTTTATTTCCCGATCAGGATATTATATACTTCTCTTTTGGGAATTCCTCTGTCCACGGCAACCGCTTTCATTGCCTCTTTTTTATCCATTCCCGTAGATGTATACATTTCCATATGTTCCTCCACGGTCATATCTTCCCACTTCTTTCTTTCTTCCTCTTTTATTTCTTCAAAATCTTTGCCGTGGATAACAAGCACAAACTCGCCTTTAGGCTCGTTTTCTTCGTAATGAGCAAGTATTTCGTCCATGGTTCCGGAAAGAGACTTCTCGTGTTTCTTGGTAAGTTCCTTGCAGACCGTAATCTGTCTGTTACCAAGCACTTCTCTTAAAAGAGAAAGCGTTCTTACCAGCCTGTGTGGTGCTTCATATATAATAATTGTTCTTGTTTCATCTTTCAGATCTTCAAGAACATCCTTGCATTCCTTTTTATCGGTTGGCAAAAATGCTTCAAAAGCAAATCTTCTTGTAGGCAGTCCGGATATAGTAAGCGCAGTAATGCAGGCACATGCTCCCGGGAGAGAAGTAACTGTTATTCCCGCCTCTCTCGCCATTCTCACCAATTCTTCTCCGGGGTCAGAAATTCCCGGAGTTCCGGCATCTGTAATAAGAGCTATATTTGTTCCGGCAAGCATCTTTTTTACAAGCTCATGTCCTTTTTCTATCTTGTTGTATTCATGGTAGCTGGTCATGGGCGTTGTTATTTCAAAATGATTGAGTATCTTTATACTGTTTCTTGTATCTTCCGCTGCTATAAGGTCTACCTCCTTTAAAGTCCTTAAAACTCTAAAGGTAATGTCTTCCAGGTTTCCTATAGGCGTTGCGCAAAGATACAACATTCCCTTTTCTTCCATAGTAATATTCCTTCAATTTTTTCCACCTGTTAATAACCGTAAGTTTCGGTGATCTCTTTGGTGTACTTTCCATCCGGCCCGTAAATAATCACAGGTGGACCCACTTTAATCTCAGGTTTTGCACCTTTTATGCTCTCTATCAAAACCATCCCGGGTTCTCTGTCTGCATAAGGATGCACAAATCTCATAGCCTTTGGCTCTAACTTATATTTCCTGAGCGTTTCAAAAATCTCCGCCAAACGTAAGGGTCTGTGCACCATAAAAAAGCGTCCGCCTTCCTTTAACACAGATGATGCCGTCAAAACCACATCATCAAGCGTACATAAAAGCTCATGTCTGGCAATGGCTTTCGGCGCATCCGGGTTTGTTATCCCATGGTTGGAGATCATATATGGAGGATTAGATGTAACAACATCCATGCTCCCTTTTCCAAATAATATCGGTGCTTCTTTTAAATCTGCACAGATCACATCTATTTTTTCTTCAAGTCCGTTTAGAATAACGCTTCTTCGCGCCATATCCGCACTTTCTTCCTGTATTTCTACGGCAAAGAAATGGTCTGCCTTGGTTTTGGCTTCCATTAATATAGGAATAATACCGGTTCCGGTTCCAAGGTCTAAAACCTTATCCCCTCTTCCGGCTTTTGCAAAACCCGAAAGAAGTACGGCATCCATTCCGAAACAAAATTTCTCTTTGTTTTGGATGATCTTGTAACCGTTTCGCTGCAAATCATCTGTGCGTTCACCGGGTTTAAGTAATTCACTTTCTTCTATATTAATGATGTTACTCAAAATGCTGAGCCCTTTCTTCTTTTTTCTCAAGCTGTTCAAGCTCTTTAAGTTCCTCATCCTCAGGTGCAAACTTTTCTTTATGCTTGTGAGCCTTAAAGAATACATCGTCGGCTTTATATTCTCTTACTTCTTTTTCATCATTATCCAGTTCAACAATTACCTTTACCAGCTGTTTAAGCACTCTTGTACTTGCAACTTCACCCTTCATTCCGTCTCTGGTGGTAACCCTGTCGCCCACATTAGGAAGATGAGTGTTAAGCTCTTCGTATGCTTCTTCTTCATATTTAAGACAGCACATAAGTCTACCGCATACTCCGGAAATCTTGGTAGGATTAAGAGAAAGATTCTGTTCCTTAGCCATTTTAATGGAAACAGGAATAAAATCTCCAAGATAACTGCTGCAGCAAAGTGGTCTGCCACATACACCGAGACCACCAAGAAGTTTTGTCTCGTCCCTTACTCCAATCTGTCTAAGCTCGATTCTTGTTCTGAATACAGCTGCGAGATCTTTAACCAGTTCTCTGAAGTCTATTCTTCCGTCTGCCGTAAAGTAGAAAAGAATTTTATTTCTGTCGAATGTGTACTCACAATCTATAAGTTTCATTTCAAGTCCGCGCTTTGCAATCTTTTCAAGGCAGATCTTAAATGCTTCTTTTTCTTTTTCAAGATTTTTATTTACTGTTTCTTCATCATCTGTGGTAGCCGGGCGAATAATAGGCTTAAGCGGTGCAACCACCTTTTCGTCAGGAACAAGCTTCGGTCCCATTACGACAAGACCGTATTCCACACCTCTTGCAGTTTCTACAATTACGTGCATCCCCTGTGTTATCTCATAATCCAGCGGATCAAAATAATAAACTTTACCCGCCTTTCTAAACTTTACTCCTATTACATTGGTCATTTTTTTATCCTTCCTGTTACATGTAAAATTCTTTTTATCTTATGGTCTTCAGAAACAACTCTAAAGAGACCTCCAAATTAATGCTGTTTTCAAGCCTGTATTTAAGCGTTTCAACAGCTTCCATTTTCTTTGCTATATCATTTAATGAGTTCTGTTCCGCCTGAGATATGATATCTCTTTCCTCATCGCTAAAAATGATGGGACTTCCTCCTTTAGTGGTTTTCTCGACCAAAAGGTCTCTAAACCAAAGCCTCATTAGAGGGATCATATCCGGTATTTCTTTTTTTCTTCCGGCGAGATCTTTAATTAACTCATATCTTTCGGGAGCATTCATTCCCGGCGCCCTTTTAAGTATTTTGGTTACTTCATCTTTAAGGCTTATAAATTCATCCGAAGTTGCGTAATTTATTGCTCTTCCCGGTACCCCATCGGAAAAATCCGCGGCTACTGCCGCAAGATAAGGAGACACCCCATGGTTTTCCACAAGAAGCCTTATTATCTCCGGTTTTTTAACGGGACGAAGGTTTAAAAGTACACATCTCGAAAGTATAGTTTGAAGAAAGAGCTTGGAATTTACCGTAAGCAACATTATTACCACATATTCCGGCGGTTCTTCAATCGTTTTAAGTATTGCATTTTGGGCGGCTTCATTCATTTTTTCCGCCTCATCTATAATATAGACCTTGTACCGGCCGCTGTAGGGTTTGACCATTACATCATTAACAAGCTGCTCTCTTACCTCTTTTACAGATATTGCAGCTTTTTCGTGTACCACATATCTTATATCCGGATTATTTCTTGTAAATGCCCGCTTACAGGACGGACAAATTCCGCATGGCTCAGTGCCGCCTTCCTCACAAAGCAAAGTAGCCGCAAGTGTGGCCGCAAGCATTCTTTTCCCGCTTCCCTCATCCCCTTGTATAATATACGCATGGGAAACTTTTCCGGCCTTTATAGCCTTTTGCAAGTGCGAAACAATATGTTCTTGTCCAATAATATCCGAAAAATACATTTTTTCTCCAAATTAGCGTCTTAATATTCAGGTTAAAATATCCAAAAGAAGACCTCGTATTTCATCTATTTTACTAAGTATGAACAGATGATCCTTCTCTTCGGCAATAAGAGCCTCGGCAAGCTCA
>JAILFQ010000036.1 GCA_024697505.1 Lachnospiraceae bacterium | reverse complement strand
AAAAGCAACCTTCTTGCCCAGCCTTGCCATTCCCACCGCAATATTTGCCGGAGATCCGCCAAGATATTTTTTAAAGGTTGTACTTTCATCCAGCGTTTTATAATAGTCCACAGGATTAAGATCTATTGCCGCTCTTCCCAGAAGAGTAATATCATATTTCCTGTTTTTATCAATTTCTATGTAAGCCACTTTTCTTTTCCTCCGTTCTTATTCCACCGCATTCTTAATTTGCTTTATTTTCGGAACCGAAAACAAGAATGTGCTTTTTAATGTTTTCATACGCCCCAAGCACCATCATATTGCTCAGGTTAAAGTAATCTCTTTTTTCGCTTTCGGAATACTTTCTTGCCGCAGCCTCAACCGCCATAAAAGTTGCCGTAGCAACATTTATCTTCCTTATTCCGCCTTCTATACATTTTTTAAAATCCTCGTCGCTTATACCGGATCCGCCATGAAGCACAAGAGGAACTCCTGCAGCTTCTCTGGATTTTCTTAAAACCTCAAAGTTAAGCTTAGGTTCTTCTTTATATATGCCATGAGCGTTTCCTATGGAAAGAGCTATGGCATCCGGACGGGCTTTTTCATAAAGTTCTTTTACCTCAAGAGGGTCCGAATAGATAGCCATGGCGCTGCCTTTTCCGTCTTCGGTCATGCCAAGCTGGCCAACTTCCGCCTCAACTGTTGCGCCGTACCTTGCGGCCAGCTCAACAACCTGTGAAGTAAGCTTTATATTTTCTTCTATTGGCTTTGTGGAAGCGTCTATCATTACAGATGTAAAACCAAGATCCAAAGACTCTTTAATACACTCGTAACTTGTACCGTGGTCGAAATGGACCGCTATGGGAACTTCAGCTTTTTCAGCCGCAGCCACCATCATAGGCGCAAATATTTCCAACGGTGAATAAGGAAGCCTGACCTGTGCAACCTGCAAAATCACCGGAGAATCAAGCTCCTCAGCAGCCTTGATCGCCCCCATAACCATTTCCATGTTTGCAACACTAAAAGCTCCGACACCGTAGTTTCTCTTCTCGGCGTCAAGAAGTAATTCTTTCATCTTTACCAGTGCCACTTAACAACCTCCATATCTACTTGATTATTTTTGTTAAATCATTGTGAAGTTTTTATTAAGTTTAGCACCATAATACTAATAAGTCAATTAAAACATCCCACTATTCCAGTGAGTCCACAAGCTGTACTTTAACGTTATTTCCTGCGCAAAGCTCCAGGAAAGACTTGTCCACATCCTTGTCCACAATTACCTTTTCCATGTCGGAAAGTCCGGCAAATGTGAGAAGGGATGTCTTTCCGTACTTTGATGAATCTATAAGCAGAAATACATGGTTAGAGTTGTCAATGGCAGCCTTTTTTACTTCAAACTCCATAGGAGAAGAATTGGTAACATCTCCGCCTAAAGAGATACCTGCAGCTGCTATAAAAGCCTTTTTAATGTTGTATCTTTCCAGAACTCTTCCCGTATCTGCGGCAACAAAGGAATTGGTCTTGCGGTCCAGAGTCCCCGGGAGGCATATTATCTGCATATCCGGATAAGGGATCGCCCTCATTATCGCATTAAGATTATGTGTAAGAATAGTAATATTTTTGCGGTCTTTTAAGAAGTCTATAAGATACATGGTCGTGGTGCCGGAATCTATGTATATTATGTCTCCGTCTTCCACCAGTTCTGCAGCCGCTTTACAAACAGCACGTTTGTAGCCCGCATGCTTCATCTTTCTTTCTTCAAAAGGAACCAGACTGTTTTGTCTGTTAGAAGTAACCCCTCCATAAACCTTCTTAATAGAGCCTTTGTCTACAAGCTGCGCCACATCGAGTCTTGCGGTATTCATTGAGATCCCGAACTCGTCACAAAGTTCGGTCATTGATACCGTATCCTTTTCAAGTATGTATTGTTCCATTCTGCGCAGTCTGAATGACTTCATTCCCATGGCTGTATCCTCCTTTTATAACATACTGAAAATTATACCACTAAAATTGGTAAATTTAAAGAATAAGTTACCAATAATTTAAGAAATTACAGTTGAATTTGTTATTTTAGGGTGGTATAATGGCAGGGAACTTAACAAAGAGTTCACAAAAACTAAACAGAAAAGGGGCTTACAAATGTTAAATATAGGTATAATCGGTGCGGGACGCATCGGAAAGGTGCACGCAGAAAGCATTACATACCATGTTAAAGAAGCCGGGGTTCTTGCAATTGCAGATCCTTTTATGAACGCAGAGACAGAAAAATGGGCTAAAGATCTTGGAATTAAGAAGGTTTCCAAAGACTACCGCAGCATTTTACAAGATCCTGAGATTCAGGCTGTACTCATCTGCTCTTCAACAAACACCCATGCAGATATAGCAATAGAGGCTATTAAAGCGGGAAAACATGTATTCTGTGAAAAGCCAATTTCCCAGGATCTTGCAAAGATCAAAGAAGTTATGGAAGCATTAAAGGGAACCGGCCTTAAGTTCCAGGTAGGATTTAACCGTCGTTTCGACCACAACTTCGAAGCAGTCCGTGAGGCTGTTAAAACAGGAAAGATCGGCGATGTACACGTTGTTAAGATAACATCCAGAGACCCGGACGCTCCATCATTGGATTATGTTAAGGTTTCCGGTGGAATTTTCCTTGATATGACAATTCATGATTTCGACATGACACGTTACCTTTCCGGCAGCGACGTCGAAGAAGTTTACGTAAACGGCGCATGTCTTGTAAACCCTGCAATTGCAGAGTGCGGAGACATAGATACCGCAATTATAACAATGAAGCTTGCAAACGGCGCACTCGCCGTAATAGATAATTCCAGAAAGGCAGCTTACGGCTACGACCAAAGAGCTGAGGTTTTCGGTTCCAAAGGCCAGGTTGCCGTAACAAATGATGCTCCTTCCACAGCTGTTATTTCAACAGAAAACGGTGTTACCGGCGAAAAGCCGCTTTACTTCTTCCTCGAAAGATATATGGCTTCTTTCTCGAAGGAAGTCTCACTTTTCGCACAGGCCGTTATAAACAACACACCTGTACCTGTAGACATAAATGATGGACTCCAGCCTGTCCTTATTGCAAAGGCAGCGGCAAAGTCCATGAAAGAAGGAAGGCCGGTTAAGCTTTCCGAGATAGAGTTCTGATTTTGACCAATTCCAATATTTGTTATTCTCCTGACGCCTATGGATATTTTCCATAGGCGTCTCCCAGTTTTATAGTGCAATAGCCACAAATGTTTCATTATTGAAAACGTTATGGTATTTTCCGTTTTTCAGTCCGATCTGCGGGCAAAACTCACCCATGGAATAAAAGCCGGAAACGGTAACGTCGTCTTCAAATTTTCCGGGTATCTGTCTTGCCTCTATCTGTTTGTCCGCAACAAAAAGACAATATCTTGCAAGACAGCTTATTATAAATACAGACTCATAATGATAATTTTTTTCTTCCTTAATCTTTTCGGAAAGATTTGTAAGCGCATCCCTAACAGACTCCTCGATACTTTCCATATCCATTATTCCGGGTGTAAGGTAGGCCCCTTCTTCTATAGTTCCAAGGTAAAGAGCCAAGTCCTTTTTGTGATCCAAATACAGGATCCCTCTCAGTACTTCTATTGTATCCCCGTCTTTTGTGGAAAGATTGCAAAGGAAAGGAGATGTAAGAAATTCCGTAACTTCTGTATCACCTTCCGGCACAAGACCGGCCTCTCTGAACTTTTCCTTAACGGAACAACCGTCAAGTTCAGAAACTTGTCTGCCTTCGCCTTTTGTTATCTTCCAGCTTAAATTAACCATTTTCCTTGTGGAATTTTCCGCAACAAACAAAGGCTTTAGATTGCCATAGATAAGAGCTACCGCAACTCCGCTGGCGGAAACTCTGCTGCCGCAAAAAGCTCTCATTTTTAAATAGGAGAAGTCGCCACTGGCAGCACCCCCCAGCACAGGGCATCCACCGGACTCTTCATCCAGAATTTCCACGATTTCATCGGAGGTAAAACCATTCCAGGCCTGTCCCACAGTTGCAGCAAGCGTAAAGATAATTTTAGGTTTTTCTTTTTCTCCTTCGGAAAGCTCTCTGTAAAGCCTTCTAACCTTGTCCGCATCTCCGTTACCGTCTATATCCGTAATAATGCCCGCAGAAAAGCGGACATCATCTGCGGTAAAGACAGTTATTTGAATTCCGAGCTGCCTAAGCCCTGCCTCTTTATTGATGCTGGCTAATGTGGTTCCGCCTATTACCGGAAAGTCAAATTCCTCCGAAAGCCTTTTTGTCAATTCCTCCATATCAATGTCATAATCCGTAAATACCAGCCCCAAACTGTTCTTACGGAGTTTGCTTCTTTCAATCCCTTCAGAGAGTTCTTTCACTCCCTTCTCAAGATCGTCAATCTCATCTGTATACGCACAATAAGATTTCATGTAGCCCCTCCTCTACTGTTTACATTTTGTCTATAATTTCTTCGGCTCTGTCATATTCAAAATCATCCACAGCCGTTTTAAGTTCGCTTAAAATATTTTCATCTATGCCCACACTGTCTGCCAGGTTTATAAGTTCCGGAAGAGCCTCTGTATCAAACATTACAATGGCTTCTTTCATTCGTTCCTTAATATTTTTTTTGCTTAATTTTACAGCCTTTTCAGTCTTTTTTATCTTGTTCTCATTTTTAGAGGATTCTTTTTTCTCCTCATTATAAATGATCTTCTTGTTATCCAGGAAACGAAGGAGCAGAAGTTCCAATTCTCTCGGAGAAATAGGTTTTGCAAGAAAATCATCCATTCCGCTTTCCTTGTATTTTTCTCTGCTGCCGGCCATTGCATTTGCTGTAAGAGCAATAATGATCTGATCTTCCTTTCCATCCAGCTTTCTTATTTCTTTTGCGGCCTCTATACCATCCATAACAGGCATCATGTGGTCCATAAATACAATGTCATAATTATCTTTGGCAATCTTATCTATCGCCTCCGCTCCTCCAAGTGCAGTAACAACATTGGCGTTATAAGGTCTTAAAAGCCCCTCTGCCACTTTAAGATTAACAAGACTGTCGTCCACAACCAGTATTTTAGCTTCAGGAGCCTTAAAGCCGGCTTTAAAAGCCTCTTTTTCCTGAGTGAAAGTAAGCTTGTCAAAATCGCCTATCGGCTTTTTGTCAACTACCCTGCATCTTACGTAGAATTTAAATCTGGAGCCTTTGCCGTACTCGCTTTCCACGTTGATACTGCCATGCATAAGTTCCACAAGATTTCTGCTTATTACAAGTCCAAGACCGGTTCCTTCTATTCCCATGTTTCTCTTTGTGTCCACCTGGGAAAAACTTAAAAACAGTTTATCCAGATCTTCTTTTTTAACACCTATTCCTGTGTCTTCCACAGAAACACACAGATTTACATAATCTTTTTCCGGCAGTTCTTCCACGTGGGCTTCCAAGGTAATGGAGCCTCTTTTTGTAAATTTAACCGCATTGTTTAAGAGGTTTATCATTACCTGCTTAAGCCTTATGTCATCACTGCAAATGACCGAAGGAAGTTCGGGACTTATCCTGGTTTTAAGAACAACCAACTTTTCCTGAAGTCTCATTTCCGTCATTGTAATAACATCTCTGAAAACAGATGCAGTCTGTATATCCTTCTCGATGATCTCAAACCTGCCGGCTTCTATTTTGGAAAAGTCCAAAATATCATTAATGATGGAAAGAAGTGAAGACGATGCATTTTTTATCTGAAGGGCGTTTTCCTTGGCGAGTTCATCTTCGGAATCTCTTAATATAAATTCGCACATTCCCACAATAGCATTCATTGGTGTTCTTATTTCGTGGGACATGTTTGCAAGGAAGTCACTCTTGGCTCTGTCCGCATTTTCCGCCTTTTCTTTTGCAAGTGCAAGTTCGGTAACATCATGGATCACCACAACGCATCCGAGGATTTCTCCGTCGTTTCCAAGGGCGGGAGTTGCCTTCACCTCATATATCTTTACGGATTCGTTGCCATCATTACCGTTGCAACAAGCCATTTTTTCTATCCACTCGTAGGATTCCCCGGTTTTCAAAACATGAAGTATCTTTTCTTCCGAATCTCTTACAAGATCTTCAGGAGCCCTTCCGCAGAAAAAACTTTCTATATCCCTTTTCTCGGAATTGCTGTGAAAAAATTCCCTTGTAGAGAGAATAATATTCATATCCTTGTCAAAAAGCACAAAAACATCCGAAGCATTATCCAGGACCAATTTTGTATAGAAGGCCTGTTCAAGCTTGTCTGCATTTATTTTGTTTCTTAAACGTTCATTTTGGGATACCATCCTTGCAAGAAGTTCAACATCCTTTTCCGCTCTTTCGGTGGCTCTTTTCGATTTTTTAAGTTCAAGCTCAAGTTCAGCTATTTTGGCATCTCTTTCGTCCATAGGAATACTCCGTTTTGTTAAAAACTTTATATCATTTTTTTCAATTCTTCTGTTACGGTTTTTAGGTCCTTTAAAAGTGCAGGTGTATCTTTTTCCACTTTGTCCGTCTTGCCGATTTTTGCAGCCGTTTCCAGTTCCAAAGCGGAATTTGAAAGCCCTGCGGCACCAACAAGCAGTGCCGTATTCTTCAGTGCGTGGACCTTTATTGTGTAGTTCTTTAAATCCATGCACTCACAATATTTTTCTATCAGTTTTCCTTCATCCGGGGCTATTTCCACAAAGGTCTTTATAACATCTATATATACATCTTCCATATTGCTGCAGTTTTCAATTCCCAGTTTTTTATTTACAAGAGCTTCCGATTCTTTCGCCTTGATCAGGATCCCGATATTGTTAACCGCCTTTTCAACAGGTTCTTTTCTGCTTATGTAACAGGAAATTCCTTCCGTATCTTTAAAGCGTTCCCCGGCTTCTTCGGTTGTACCCTCACAAAGGATGGCAAGATTTGCTCCTTCTCTTATCCTTGGAACTGCAATTTTTTCGTCCCTCAAAACAAACTCACAGCCGATGGCAATAAGGTCATAAGGAACGGTTTTAAGCGCTCTTTCAAGAGTGGCATCATCTTTTACCGCCACCACCTTAAAATTTGGGTCCAGTGCCTTCTTGATCCTTTTTAAGTATTCAATGTCCTTGCAGGCCGCAAGGATAGTATTACGTTCTTCAGTCATTTTCTTTCCTCCCGGAAAAGGATTCCTCACTATTATATAACGCAAAAACGTTCATGTAAAACAGTATATTTCCACATATGCCTACTTTACACCATCCGCCTTCAAAGATGTTAGGGGGATAATCCGAACTATTTTATTGTTCAAATCAGATATTTATGTTATAATCAAAATTACTTGTTAATCGGGAGGTTATCAAAAATGAAAAAATTTTTTGGTTTTATATTAAAACTATGTACAGTTGCCGCAGCCGGTTATGGCGCATATTACCTTGTAAATAAGGTAAAGGCCGAGAATGGCGTTGGCGAAGATGATTTTGATGCAGAATTCGATGATATGTCCGAAAGCAGACCTGCTCCAAAGAATCGTTCATACGTTTCCATTAACGTAGATCCTGAACTTAAGCAGAAAGTTTCCAAGGAAGTCCAGGATGTGGTTTCCAAAGTGGAAAAGAAAGTTGAAGAAGTTAAAAACATCATTGGTAATAATGATAATGCACAAGAAAATGTTCCTGAAGACAGAGAGCAGGATGAATACTAAGCGGGCGGAACAGATTTATGGTAGATATCTGCGTTGCGATATGCAACGAAAATAACGAAGAAGTTGCCCAACTACGTGCCCTTCTTAACCAGTACGGTTCAAAGATGGAAAAAAACATATTGTGCTCTTCTTTTAAAACGAGTGAAGATTTTCTTGAAGCCCTTACAGGCGGAAACCATTTCGATCTCCTTCTTTTAACCGGGGCCTCCTTCGGAGCCGGACTTGAGGGCAGTTCAGGGATGGCAAGGGAAGCCACCAGAGGTGTTCCGACAATCTTCATTTCATCAGCAGACGACTACCCTGCGGGAAAATTTATGGCAGGTAGTTATTATTATCAATTAAAGCCTATAATACCAATCTCCTTTGTAACACTTGTAGAACATGCACTGGGAGATGACGAAAGCACTGTTGAAGACAGTATAATCGCAAAAAACAAAACAGGGCTTGTAAGGGTACCTGTTTCAAAAGTTGAATACTGTGAAGAAGGAAGAAAAAATCTAACCATTCACCTCACAGACGAAAGCAGATCTGAGGTTATAGGCGAACTTGAAGACCTTTATTCCGAGCTTGGTATGTATCCGGAATTTGCGAAGGTAGATGACGAATACCTTATCAACATGAAATATATACTTAGCATTAAAGAAAACGGTCTTATCGAATTTATGACTGCGGACGGAGTTAAGGTTTCCAAAGCGGGAATCAGGGATCTTGCAGACAAATATGAAAACTATAAATCAAACAGATAAAAAAAGCAGGAAGAAAATCTCTTCCTGCTTTCTTTTTATTTTTCCGCTTTCAATTCGTAATAAAAAAGGTATTGCTGTGCAATTCCCGCAAAGCCCCTGCAAGCTTCCAGATCGAACCCGGCCTTGTAGTACTTTGCCATAAGCTGTTTAATGTGGGTGTCCACAGGAAAAGCATCGATGTGGTGAAGGCCGAAAAGACAAATACAATCCGCCACTTTAGGCCCTATTCCCTTGTGGCTCTTAAGTTCCGAAACTGCCTCCTCATAAGAAAGTGTCTTAAGTTTTTCAAGCCATTCCGGAGCAGCCGCGGTATATTCGTACATTTCTTTTAAATAATCCGCCCTGTAGCCAAGACCGGTTTCCTTTTTATAAAATATATCATCGGATACTTCTCCCGGATAAGGAAATTTCCCGCCCTTACAAAGCGCTTCTATGGATTTTTTTATTCTTGGTATATTGTTGTTCTGAGATATGAGAAAAGAAATAATGATCTCAAAAAGATCCTGGCGCAAAATACGGATTCCCCGTCCAAGAAGATACGCTTCTTTAAGATGATCGTCCTTCCCTGCCATTATCCTTTTTCCTATATCCTCATAATCCGTTGTCATATCAAAGTAATAAAACCAGATATTCTCCCAGTCCTCTTCACTGCAGGACAGTTCATAAGTGTTGCCGGATATATATTTTATGTTCAAAAGTCTTCCAAAAGCCGGAATATCAAAAGATCCGTCCTCTTTTTCTCTCCACCTGAAGCACTCACCGCTTTCTGCGGTCTTTTTTAGATCAAATTCATTTATTTCTTTTCTAATCATTCCAGTATTGAAATTTTTCCGCTTTCTATCAGTTTAAGCATACAGTCTGCAATAACCGGGTCAAACTGCACGCACTTGTTTCTTATAAGTTCATTTATGATTCTTTCTCTTCCGAGATGATTTCTGTAGCATCTGTCGGAATTCATTGCATCAAAAGAATCCGCAACGCAAATGATCCTTGCAGGAAGAGGTATCTCTTCTCCCTTAAGGCCTTGCGGATAACCTTCGCCGTTAAAATACTCATGATGATAAAGGGCACCTTCTCTGGCTCCTTTAAGAGATGTAAAGTCTTCAAGCATCTTTCCGCCTATAACGGTATGCTGCTGAATCTGGCTTCTTTCTTCTGCTGTAAGTTTTCCCGTTTTTTTAAGAAGGGTGTCAGAAACTATTATCTTACCGCAATCATGTAAGAGAGCTATATACCCTATTTTTCTTACCTCTTCTTCCGTAAAGCCAAGTTCTTTTGCAAGCATGGACGAATACTCGGCAACTCTTACGGAATGTCCTTTTGTATACTCATCTCTGGCGTCTATGGAATTAACAAAAGACATCATTGTCTGGCGAATGATCTCATCATCATTTCTTCTGCGCATTTCAAGTTTGATCTGCATTACAGCGTATACAATAAATGTAACCGCGTAAACAACAGTGGTAAGAATAAGGATCCAGTAGATTGCATACTCTTCTTTGTAAGTAATATGCCTTCCGCTTATTTCATATTTAAAGCTGGCACACTCTTTTTCGGATTTAAGAATAAATCCAAAACTTCTTAAATTGTCTTTTTCAATTATATATACATATTCATCCGGCACAACGGTTAAAGATCTTCCGTTTAACTCGTATGTTCCGTTCCAGGAGGAATCTATAAGACAATCATCTGAAGGAAGTGTGATCGTAAGTCTCCAGTCTCTGACTTCTTTACCGGTCTTATTTATTACAGTACCGTCGTACTGGGCGCCAATAAGGTGGTAGCCCTCTTCGGTATCGTCCCAGGACTTGGAAATAACAATACTTACATCCAACGGTATATCGGAGTGTTCCTCGTAACTTGCAAACGAGTATGTAAATTCATCATTCCCGTTTTTAAGAGAAACAAGAAGCTCAACGAGAAGTACGATCCATATGATGATGGCACAAACCATCCAAAAAATACTTTTTTTATTAAAAATACTCTTTAAATATGTCAAAATACGCCTCCACACCTAATGTGTTTTATCCTAAAAGTTCTAATTGTAAAAAATCGCCACTTTTTATTATAACTTTCTCTATTTATACAGTCAAGTAAGGCAAAAGTCACTGTTTTGGTCAATTACATATACGCCCGGATTTTTAAAGTTTTTTCCATATTCCGGGATAAGATGTTACTCTTTTTTTGATTTTTTTTTCAATTTATGGTAAAGAAAAGCCGGTGCCCATTTGTGAGCACCGGCTTTTCATCTATTTTTTTAAAAAGGAGCAAAAACATGAACCTCTTATCATCCTTCAATAGCTATATACTTATTTTCCTCAACCTCAGGTTTCTTCTCAATCTTAGGAACGGTAATCTTTAAGATACCATCTTCAAATTTAGCCTTAATGTCCTCCTGAGTTACATCATCGCCAACATAGAAGCTTCTTGAGCAGGAGCCGTAAAATCTTTCGCGACGAAGGAAATTAAGTTTCTTATCCTTGTCTTCTTTGTTCTCCTTCTTCTCTGCTTTAACGGTAAGATAACCGTCGTCAAGCTTTGCGGTTACATCTTCTTTCTTGTATCCCGGAAGGTCTATCTGAAGTTCGAATGCATTGTCGCTCTCAAGTATATCTGTTCTCATAACATTTGTTGCAGGCACATTGATGCGACCGCTCTGCTTTGTTGCGGGTACAAATCCGTTAAAAAGGTCATCAAATAAATCATCTCCAAAAATATCAGGCATAAACATAAGTCATTCCTCCTTTAATTAAGTGGCATTGCCACGTTGTGATATTGGTTGGTTTTGGTACTTTTCGTACCGGTTTCTTCAAGAAGAGTTTTAAAATTTCTTTTCTCTTTCTTGTTGATTATGTTATATCACGTTTATTAGCAC
>JAILFQ010000006.1 GCA_024697505.1 Lachnospiraceae bacterium | reverse complement strand
GCAGGTAATAAACGTGGTTGTGGCCAAGTTTGTCCATTTTTGCCTGTTCCCCGGCAAAATCTTTGGTGCCTATAATGTCTTCCATCCACCACTTGTTGGAATATGCGGCGCTAAGCATGCATCCCATCAAATGATACTTTCCGTTTGCATGGGCAAACATATGAAGAGCATTGTCTTTATCCACTGCAAACCTGTCGGAAGAAATGAATACGGTTCCGGAAGTTCCAAGGGAAACAATGCACATACCGTCTTTTACGGTTCCTGTACCTATTGCACCGGCCGCATTGTCTCCGGCCCCGGCAATGATCTTTACATCTTCGGAAAGGCCGAGTCTTGCAGCCCATTCCTTTGTTATATTTCCAACCACTTGGTAACTTTCAAATATATTTGCAAGCATTTCCTTTTTGATGCCGCAGATCTTTATCATTTCATCGGACCAGCACTTATTTTTAACATCAAACAGGAGCATTCCGGAAGCATCCGAAACATCTGTACAAAAAACTCCGCTTAAAAGGTAGGCAAGGTAATCCTTTGGAAGCATTATCTTTTCTATTCTTGCAAAGTTCTCCGGCTCGTTTTCCTTTACCCATAAGATTTTCGGTGCGGTAAAACCCGTAAGCGCCATATTGGCCGTATAGGAAGAAATCTTTTCTCTACCGACAGTTTTATTAAGGTAGTCGCATTCTTTTGCTGTTCTTCCGTCATTCCAAAGAATAACAGGTCTTATAACCTTGTCTTCCTTATCCAAAATAACAAGGCCATGCATCTGTCCGCCAAAACTTATTCCCTTAACCTCTTTTAGATCAAACTGCGCGGAAAGCTTTTTAAAGCTTTTTTCCATTCCGTTAACCCAGTCTGCAGGGTCCTGTTCGGACCAACCCGGCTTTGGAAAAGAAAGGCCGTAACTTTCGCTTGCGCTTCCTATAATCTTTCCGGTTTCATCCATAGCAACCAGTTTTACAGATGATGTACCCAGATCTATTCCAAGATAAACTCCCATTTTTCCCTCCTGAATATATTCTTTACCCACAAAGTGACACTTTGCGGGATTACTTGCGTCTGTGTGGTATATTCTTCCACTGCTGGCTACTGTATATCTGTTATTTACCGCCTTCATGATAGGTTTCCATAAAGAAACCGGAATCCGACGGCGGCTCATCTGCCACATAAAGATGTGAAGTATCCCCTATGCACTTAAGTCTGAAGTAAGCCTCTCCCTTTACTCTTTCTTCTGTGGAAAGAATGGTTACGGAAGAAGGCGCAACAAAAACACCCTGCCACAAAAGCGGGGCAGGAATACCAAGCAAATGAGACAACATAACAAACTGAACTCCCAGATGGCAAAAGAAAACAAGAGTATCTTCATTGCCCTGTTCAACAGAATAGAAACGGCCGTTTCTGCGGTATCCGTGTTCTAAAAGAATTTTATCTAATCCTGATTTAACTTCTTCGTACTTTGCCGGCATATCAGAATTCTTATATATTGGAGACTCCACCCATTTGTCCGGGTCGTACATAAGTCTTTCTTTTGTAAAGTATCTGGGATAAAAATCCCAGCCTACTCTTTCTTTTCCTGTATACGGGTCTTCAACCCTATAGTAGAATTCCTGAAGCCAGTCGTAGATCTTTGCCTCTCTGCCAAAATGCTTTAAAGTAAAAGAAGCTGTGTCTTTAGCTCTTCCAAGGGGAGAACAATAAAAATCCTTTACATCCCACTTAGCTGTTCTTTTTGCAAGCAGCTCCGCCTCTTTCCAGCCTTTCTCCGTAAGGGAATCTATGCTGTAATCCGGTTCTGCGTGTCTGATGAAAATAAGTTTCATTTCTGTCCTCTTGTTAATTTTAGATTTAACTTTATATTCTATGCCCGGAAACCATAGTAAATTCAAGGTTCCAATCCTTGTCTACAAGAAGGATATCTGCGCTTTTTCCTTCTTTTATGCTTCCGGTTTCCTCTTCCATGCCTATGGAAAGAGCAGGTGTATAAGTAGAAGCAAGCACAGCTGTTTCTTTTGGAATACCGAATTTAATAAGGTTCTTTATTTCGGAAAACATATCCGCCGTAGAACCTGCTATTGTTCCGTCAGCAAGAGTTGCTTTTCCGTTTTTAACATCCACGTCCATTCCGCCAAGCATATATTTTCCGTCCGGAAGACCTGCAGCCTCCATGGAATCGGAAATTACACACATTTTGTCCGGCATAAGTTTAAAGAACATTCTGATA
>JAILFQ010000315.1 GCA_024697505.1 Lachnospiraceae bacterium | reverse complement strand
TGCTTCCACATAGTCCCTGTCTTTTTTTACAAACAGCTTTAATTCATCTTCCGATTCTTTAAAACGGTATGTTAAAAGATAAAGACAAGCCGCCAAAATGCATGCTGCAATAACGCCTATTATAAGCGCCAAAAGTTTTTTGTCTTTCGCAAACAGTGTGAAAACAAACAACCCTAACGCGCCCGGAGCAACAAATATTCCAAGTTGTGCACCGCAGTTATCTTTTGGCTCTCCTATGGAATTAATACCGCCTCCTATATGAAAAAAGGCGTTTCCAAGGCCCAAAACAAAAACATGGGAAAAGGCTCCCGCTATTGTTAATAGCACTCCTGCCAAAGCAAAGGCGAAGTCTGATCTTTTATACTTTTCTGAACAAATATCCGCCAGGTATCCCACAGGAAACTGCAAAGCAAAGGCACAAAAATTATAAAGAAGAAACATTTTATAATACTCTGTTCCTGTATATTTATCCGCATAGAAATAATAGATTGAAAAAGCGCATATTCCATCGATCAGAAAATGTAATAAGGCATATATCGTTTTTTCGCATATACTTCTATACTTAAATGTCTTCATTGATCGATTTCTCCAAAATACTTAAACACTTCGGTATTGGTTCCGTATAAAATACCATCTCTTCCTGAAAGTTCCTTAAAAATATCTTCAAGATAGTCCCAGGCATTGTTTCCGTCTATTTCGTAACTGTGTCCCCAAATGTAAAATACTTTGTTTCCGGATCCTTTGTTATTCAGAAATTCCTTTACAAGACTCTTTGTCTCTTTATCCAAAAAATGACAGGTTGGTCTGAACCTGAGCATGTCCTTTTGAAGTTCAAATGAATGGTTTTCCCAAACTGTTCTTGCATACTTAATGCCCATTTTCTTAAGTTTATTGACCACTGTGTCGTTATAGCAGCCATAGGCGTAGGCCATTCCTTCAATTTTGCAATTAAACATGGCTTCAAGATTTTTAATATCATCCCCAAACTCTGTGTTGAGCTCTTCTTCAGAAAGCTCATTCGGGTTCAAATGATGCAAACCATGCATTAATATTTCGTGCCCATCATACAGACCTTTTGGTATTTCTTTGAAACGCTTAACCGTAAAGCCGTTACAATCCCAGGTACCTTCATCCCCAAAAAGTCCGCTGTTAAGATTAAAACTGCATTTTAACCCGTACTTATTCAAAAGTTCCACCAGTCTTTTATCGGATTCCACTCCGTCATCAAAGCTGAAAGTAAGCGCCTTGTTAAACATTTTCCCCTCCGAAATCAGCCGTTATTTCTTGCTTTTAATTCTTTTTCCGCTTCTCTCTTCATGTCTTTTTTCTGGATTGCTTCTCTCTTGTCGTAAAGCTTTTTACCTTTGGCAACACCTATCTCAACTTTTACAAGACTGCCTCTTAAATACACCTGTAAAGGTACAAGGGCGTAGCCTTTTGCCTGCATTTTACCGCTTATCTTATTTATCTCATAACGATGCAAAAGCAGTTTCTTTATTCTTAACGGATCCTTATTAAAAATATTGCCTTTTTCGTAAGGACTTATATGCATGCCATATACATAAACTTCCCCGTCTTCAATCCTTATAAAAGATTCTTTTATACTTACCTTTCCCATTCTTACGGATTTTACTTCCGTACCAAAAAGTTCAATTCCGGCTTCATACTTATCTTCAATAAAGTAATCAAAATAAGCCTTTTTATTGTTTGCAACAAGTTTAAAATTATCCTTTGACATTCATCCGCCTCTTCAATCTGCTTTATTAATTCTCGGCATAAGGTAAAAAAGTTATACTTCTAAGCACCTTATCTACAGCCATAACCGTTACTTTTAAATGCTGCCCAAGTTTAAATACTTTACGGCTTCTTTCACCTGTAAGAGTGTAATTATCTGCATCATATTTATAATAATCATCAGTAAGGTCTTCAAGACTCACAAAACCTTCAACGGTATTTGTAAGTTCAACAAAGAATCCTCTTCCGGTAACACCGCTTATAACTCCATTATAAATCTGACCGATCCTCATTTCCATATATTCGGCCATTTTACGCTTAATAACTTCTCTTTCCGCCTCGTCTGCATTTCTTTCGGCTTTGGATGAAGAAAGAGCAAGTTCGTCCAGAATTTCAGCGTAATGTTCTTTTCTCTCATCTGTTAGTTTACCATCCAGATTCTCTTTTATGATCCTGTGAATAAGCAAATCCGGATATCTTCTTATAGGAGATGTAAAATGACAATAATACCTTGCGGCAAGTCCAAAATGTCCGCTGCATTCTGTAGAATATACAGCCTGTTTCATTGACCTTAATACAAGTCTTGAAATGAGCGGAGCTTCCTCGTTATCTCCCATATCGTCAAGAAGTTTTTGAATCTCTCCGGGATGTACTTCCCCGTCTTTGGAGCCTTTGATCGTCAATCCAAAGTTTTTAACAAAAACCTTCAGCTGCTTTATTCTTTCTGCATCAGGGTCATCGTGGATTCTGTAGACAAAAGGTATTTCCTGCCAAAAGTGGTCTTCCGCAACAGTTTCATTTGCAGCCAGCATAAAGTCTTCTATTAATCTTGTGGCATCTGTTCTGTCGTATGGACCAATCTTTACAGGTCGTCCGTTTTCGTCCACAGTCACTTTTGTCTCCGGAATATCAAAATCTACAGCACCTCTGCTTCTTCTCTTTTCCCGAAGAAGTTTTGAAAGTTCAAGCATAAGATCAAATTTTTCATTTAAAATCCCGAAATCCGCCTGCTTGTTATAGTAAGCCATAACTTCATTATAAGACATTCTCCTGTTGGAGTTTATAACACTTTTTACAATTTTATGTCCTACAATCTCACCTTTTTTAGAAATGTCCATTATACAGCTTAGTGCCAACCTGTCTACTCCCTCATTCAATGAACATATACCGTTTGAAAGAGCAAAAGGAAGCATTGGAACCACGCTGTTTATAAGATATACACTTGTTCCCCTCTTTGCAGCATTTATATCTAATGGAGAATCTTCAGTAACATAATTACTTACATCTGCAATATGAACACCCAATTCGTAGCCATTATCAGTCCTGGTTATTGATATTGCATCATCAAGGTCTTTTGCATCCTCTCCATCTATTGTGACGGTAACAAGGTCTCTGAGGTCGCACCTTCCGGTATAATCTTTTTCAGATAGTTCCTGAGGAAGGGAATTTGCCTGTTCTGCTGCATCCATTGTAAATTCAGGTTCTATTCCATACGCACGAATAACAGACAATGTATCTGTGGAAGGATCGTTTATATGACCGAGAAGTTCTGTAATCCTGCCCTCCGGGCTTTTTCCGTGCTTCCCGTAATCTGTGATTTTACAATATACTCTGCTTCCGTTTACAGCACCCTTTGTATGTTCTTTTGAAATGAATATATCGCTGCCAAAACGTTTATCATCAGGAATAACAAACCCATAATGTTTGCTTTTTTCAAAAACACCGGTAAGACCTGTTACCTCGTGTTTTTCAGTCTTTACGATCTTACCTTCACACCTTTTTGATCCTTCGGCCTCGGCTGTAATTTCCACGAGTACAGTATCTTTATTAAAAGCATCAAGTGTGTATTTTTCGGGAATAAAAATATCTTCTTCCCTGCCCTCTATAGTAACGAAGCCAAAGCCTCTTTCAGTTCCGGAAAATACGCCTCTAACAAGAAGATTGTTTTCTTTTTTCTTGTCAGATTTGTTCTTTTCCAAAGACTTTTCACTTCTCTTTCTTTCTATTTTACCGCCTTTTGTAAAAAAAGCCTTCTTTGTTTTTTCTTTATATTTTTTCAAATCAAATACCTTTCT
>JAILFQ010000358.1 GCA_024697505.1 Lachnospiraceae bacterium | reverse complement strand
GAGAATCCAAAGAAGAAATACATTAATATCGCGGGTGGTCAGGGTATTACAATTGTAGACGAAAAGATTGAAGACCTTACAACAATTACGGTTGTTGGTGGAACCAATATAGACCTTACAAAAGCCATTATAACGGAAGATGCGGACATAAAGTGCTTTTCCTTTGCGGGTGGCATTAACATAACGGTTCCACAGAACGTCAGGGTAATGCTGGATGCAGGAGGTCTTATCTGCGCAGTTAAGAATTCCGTACCGGAATATGAAGATGACGATATTCCTACAGTATTTATTACAGCACAGACAATACTCGGCGGCTTAAATGTTTGTGTAAGAAAAGAAGAGGACTAAAGATATGTTCGCAAGCGCAATGGTAGAAACGGGAAAAAAGCGCTCAACAATCCGGGAGATATTCGAGTTTGGAAGAGCGAGAGCGAAAATTGTGGGAAGAGAAAACATCTTTGATTTCTCTCTGGGGAACCCCAATGTTCCTGCCCCTTTGCTTGTTACCGAAACAATAAAGAAACTTGTTGAAGAAACCCCTGCGGAACTTTTGCATGGCTATACTTCTGCGCCCGGCGGCGAAGATGTGAGAACTTCCATAGCAAATAATCTGAATGAACGTTTCGGAACGGATTTTAGATACGGGAATCTTTATATGACAGTCGGTGCGGCAGCATCTTTGTCCATAACCCTTCGTGCTCTTTCCGAGCCGGAGGACGAGTTTATGGTATTTGCACCTTTCTTTCCGGAATATCGTTGCTGGATAGAAAATACCGCAAAAGCAAAATGTGTGGTTGTTCCTCCGAGAATAGAGGACTTTCAGATAAATTTTAAAGCTATGGAAGAAAGCTTAACCCCGCACACCAAAGCGGTTATCATTAATTCTCCAAATAATCCGGGTGGAACGGTATATACAGAGGAAACAATAAAGAAACTTGCGGAAATACTGGAAGCTTACTCCGTTAAATACGGCCATCCAATCTTTTTAATTTCCGACGAACCTTACAGAGAAATAGTATACGACGGATTTATAACTCCGTTTGTAACAAAGTATTATAAAAATACCATAGTTTGCTACTCTTACAGCAAATCTCTTTCCATGCCGGGAGAAAGAATAGGTTATGTTCTTGTACCAAGCGAAGTAACCTGTTTCGAGGACGCTTACGCAGCCATCTGCGGTGCCGGACGAGTGCTGGGATATGTAAACGCGCCGGCTCTTTTTCAGAGAGTTGTTGCCGAATGCACATCTCTTACATCGGATATTTCCATATATGAAAGGAACAGGGACCTTCTTTACAACGGCCTTACTTCAATGGGATTTAAGTGCGTTAAGCCTATGGGAGCCTTTTATCTTTTCCCGCAGTCTCCGGAGGCGGACGAGGTTGCATTTTGTGAAAGGGCCCAAAAACATGACTTATTGCTGGTTCCGGGTAGAGACTTTGGTTGTCCGGGCCATGTACGCATAGCTTATTGCGTAAAGACAGAAATGATAGAGCGGGCTCTTCCGGTGTTTGAAAAGCTTGCGGCCGAATACAAGTGGGCAAAAGATAAGGGAAAGTATAACAAAATTATATTGAGGGTTAGAAAATGATACTTTGGGAGTACAATAAGGATAAAAATATTTACAAGATAACTTTAGACAGGGATGTGTCCAAGTCGGACGCCTTCCTTTCTTTTCTTCTTAAATTACCCGAAAATACGGAAGCAACGGTGGAAACAGAAGAATTCTATAAACTGGATTCCAAAAACAGGTTTTTTTATGTTGCTTTTCCACAGGAAAATACACCAATCGTTAAAAATACGGTTTATCTTCAAAGCTTGCATACAGATTATATTATGGGGAGCGAAAACTACGAAAAGTTTTACAACAAAACCGCAGACCCTTTTATGTTTTCCGGCTGGGAAATAGGATCAAGCGAGCTTGAAAGTCTTAGAAATATAATAAGAAAAGTATTCAGCGAGGGGAAGGACAACTTCCACTTCGATTACGAAATAACCTTTCGTGGTGAAGAACACGCAAGGCGTCTTTTTGCCCGGATAGAAGAGGGAACTGACGGCAGAAACTTCTTTAGTGCCAGAGTTACCGAACTGGGAGATTCCATAGTACTTGATAAAATAGAATACGAAGTTGAGAGGGAGAGAAAGAAAATACTTTTCTCTCTTGTTGACGACTGGGTTTATGAGTATAACCTTACAAGCAAACGCTGCACAACCATAAGCGGAGACCCTGCACAATACGGTATTTTTGGGGAAGGAAAGCAGGAGGCAGACTTTATAAGTGTTAAAGGTGTAAATCCCGTCGATAAAGAAAAACTTCTTGCCTGCGCCAGATGTGATGTAAAGCCGGGGGATTCCTGCTATGCGGAGTTTAGGCTTAAGAGAAAAGGTAAGGAAAGATGGATCTCTCTTACCACCAGAAAACTATTTGACACAAACGGTAAGGAAATATCCACCATCGGCAAGATTTCCGACATAGACGACAAAAAGAGAGAAGAAGAGAAGTTGCGTGAAAGAGCAACAACCGATTCTCTCACAAAACTTCTTAACAGAGAAGCCTTTAAGGAAAGAGTTGAAAAGCGTCTTTCGGAAATGGAAGATACCTCCCATGTTGCCATGGTTGTAATAGACATAGACAACTTTAAGAGCATAAACGACCGCTATGGCCATCTTTACGGAGATACCGCAATAGTTATAATGGCAGAAACTTTAACCGAGGCCGCAAGAAAAGACGGACTTGTTGGAAGATTCGGCGGCGATGAATTTACTTTCTTCATACCGAATTTTACAACGGAAGAAGCTCTTTTTAAATATGTGGACAATGTGAGAAACAAGTTTACGAAAGCCTGCAACCCTGAAGGTAAGGAAGTGGACATTACCTGCAGTGCCGGAATATCAATTTTTGGCAAGGACGGCAACTCTCTTGCAGAGGTGTTTGTAAATGCAGACTCTGCCCTTTATTATGTTAAGGAGCATGGCAAGAATTTTCAGGCTTTTTGCACAGACGAAATGAAGTCCATGTTTACTGAGGACAAGAGAGCTGAACATGCGGAAAAACCAATAAGAGAGAATTCCCATGTTTCCGAAGAAATTGCGGAATTTGCCTTAGAACTTCTGGAGAGCACCGACAATGTGGAAGGTGCCATTCAGATGCTCCTTTCCAAAGTCGGAAAGAGGTTTTCTCTTGGAGCCCTTACCATATACGAAAAGAGTGACGAGGGTGGCTATGCCTTAACCTACGCATGGCATGATGAGTCTAAGATACAGCATTTCAGCAGACGTGTGGATTTTACCCAGAAGGAACGCAGACAACTGGCCAGGATACTCAGTGGCAGAGAAATATATGAGTACTACGAGGATGAAGATGGAAAGCACGAGCCCCCGAAAATATACGAAGAGAACGGAATAAAGGCTCTTGTACAGTTCCCTATTATGGAAAACGGAGAAGTTTTTGGCTTTTTTACCTGCATGGACTCTCTTGCCGGCAGACATTTTACTGAGGAGGAAAAACAGTCTCTTTCCGTTACAAGTAAGATACTTGGAAATTACATTGCAAGAGACCACGCCTACAAGAAAATAGAGCTGAAAGTCGAAATGATGAAGAGCCATGACGAAGTTACCGGCCTTCTTAAGTACGACAAGTTTAAGGAAGTTGCCCAGAATGTTTTTGATACGGGCGTGGATCTTATTAAGTACGCAATAGTTTCCGCAGATATTTCTCATTTTAAATATTACAATGAATATTATGGCTTTAAAGCCGGGGACGAAATGCTTGCAGATTTTGCAAGTATTATGGTAACCCACAATTCCAGAGCGGTTGCCGGCTGCAGAGACTTTGCGGATAATTTTATAATCCTGCTTTGCGTTAATTCTGCCGATGCGGCAGTTTCAAATATTGAAAATTATGTAGCATCATTTGTGAGCCTGGAGACAGACAAATACGAGGAAGCAAATCTTGAAATTGTTTGCGGAGTCTATATGGTTGACGAAAACGGCGAAGAGATCATGAAGGCTATAGACAATGCCAACATTGCCAAGAAGGCGCTTAAAGAAGTTGCCACCGACGGCGTGAAGATCTTCCAGCCGAGCATGAAGATGAACCGCATGAAGGAAGTTGCTCTTGCGAAGATGATTGAAGACGCTATGGCCGGCATGGAGTTTATTGCATATTTTCAGCCGAAGTTTAATCTTGAAACCGGAGAAGTTTCCGGTGCAGAGGCTTTGGCCCGCTGGGAGAAACAGAAGGGTTTTATATGCACCCCGGAAGAGTTTATTCCTATTCTTGAAAGAAACGGAAAGATTGTGGAGTTTGACTTTTACATGTACGAGCTGGTTTTAAAGCAGATGAAGACCTGGTTAAACAAGCATCTTAAAGTGTTGCCGGTGTCCATAAACATGTCCAGACATCACATTAAAAACCCTTCATTTGTTACAAATCTTGCGGATATGGCAAGAGAGTACGGCGTTCCGCTTAATCTCGTGGAAATTGAGATTACGGAAAGCGCCTTTATTGAAGACCAGGAAGCTCTTGTCCGCGTTATGAACGAGATAAAGAGAGAAGGCTTTATGGTTTCCATAGACGACTTCGGAAAAGGTTACTCTTCACTTTCCATGTTGACAGAAGTGGCAGCAGATATTGTAAAGCTTGATAAGGACTTCTTAAAGGACTCTAATCTTGCTTTAAGCCGAAATATGATAGATAACGTTATACATCTTATAAAAGGCAACAACATGATGGTTGTATGCAAAGGAATAGAAACCAAGGACCAGGCAGACTTCTTAAAAGACATAGGCTGCGACTGCGGCCAGGGCTTCTACTTCTCCAAGCCGGTATCGCTGGAAGAGTATGAAAAGAAGTATTTGCAGATGTGATGGGGTTGGAAGAGGTTAAGTGGCGGAATGGTTGATGTGATGAATTGATGATGTGATAATGTGATGATCGGCACCCCCTATTTGCGGAAAATGAAGCAAATAGGGGGTGTTGTTGAAAGGGCGAAGGATGTTTGGCACCCCCTATAAGGGTAAAAAGGCAAGAAAAGGGGGTGCAGTTGAAGGAAGAGGAAAATTGGCGCACCCCCTATTTGCGGAAAATGAAGCAAATAGGGGGTGTTGTTGAAAGGGCGAAGGATGTTTGGCACCCCCTGAAAAGAGTAAAAAGGCAAGAATAGGGGGTGCAGAGGCGGAATAGCAAAACAAGTGGCACCC
>JAILFQ010000357.1 GCA_024697505.1 Lachnospiraceae bacterium | reverse complement strand
AAGGTCCGCAATAACCGATTGGATCCTTCCGGCAGAAGCATTGGACTGTTCTGCAAGCTTTTGTATCTGAGAAGCAACTACCGCAAAGCCTCGTCCATGCTCTCCTGCTCTTGCTGCTTCTATGGAAGCGTTGAGAGAAAGAAGATTTGTTTCTTCAGCTATGGAAGTAATAAGCGTTGTTGCCTCCTGAATCTTAAGAACAGATTCATTGGTGCTTGTTGTCTGCTCGTAGATCATATCTACGGCTTCTTTTGTCTTAACACTTACATTTCCAAGTTCGGCAAGCATTGTTACCGCTTCGTCTCCGGCAGTTCTTACGGCAGATGTGCTTTCATAAAGAGTTCCTACCTCTCCGGTTGTAACTTCAACCGCTTTGCCCATCTTAACAACCTGCTCGGAAGCATACTGAGTATCGTTTGACTGGGAAACGGCACCTTCCGCCATTTCGTGAACAGCTGCCTGCACCTGTTCAACTGCGGTTGCCGTATCTTCTATATTTTCATTAATACCGTCTGCGGATTCATAAAGAACTTTACTCTGCTCCTGAATATTCCTTATGGTATCCGAAAGCGAAATCTTCATCCTGGTTACCGCCCTTGCCATAAGGGATATTTCGTCATGCCCGTCAAGGACCTTCTTGTCTATATCCTCACCGGAAAAATCAAGATTTCCCATTCTTTCGACTTCGTCCGAAAGAACAACAAGCGGTCTAACCATTCGTTTTGCAACCAATCCTGCAAGAAGATTTAATCCTTCTATAAGCACAATACCGAGCAAGGAACACATAGGGCCAATATTATCTATGTGGTCCATTACGGCTTTTGTTGTACTTGCAAGTACAAGCACGACGCTCTTATCGCTTGAAGGAACAATAGCCGCCATCATGTCTTTTCCGTTATACACATAGTCCCCGTAAAAAGCTTCTACACTCTTTCCCGATGCCAGGTTGCTTACGGCTCCTCTTACCAGTTCGTTTTCAACCTGAGCTCCTATCTTGGAAGCCGTAGGATGCCAAAGCATTGTTCCGTCTTTTGCAACAAGATAGTAATAACTTCCCGGCATGTCGTACGCTTCGGCGTCCTTAAGATATGCAGCGTACACACTGCTGTCCACTGCTTTGGCGTCTCCGCCCAGATTATTAATCGCAACCATAATACTTGCAAGATAGCTTGATGCGGCATCTATCATGTGCGCGCCTCTTGCTTTTTCATACTTGCCTGACATCTGAACAATAAGAATTGTCATTGTTATTGTAACGGTAATTGCAAGCTCGGCAAGTACAAGCATGCTGATTTTCCACCCAAATCTTTGGGTAAGCTTGATACTGTTTTTCTTTTCCATAATAAACGTATCCCCTTTCCCGTTTTTCGCCCCTGCCGGGGCCCCTAATTAATCTTATGATACTGTTAACTTTTGGTTTGCAAACGTCTTTGCAATACTATCCCCGCGCCCGACTTTGTGGTACTATCCCCGTATCCACCATTCAACAAATCTTTCTTATCGGGCGACAACTAAATTATACTACCTTGTGAATTGCCAAACAATTCCCGGAACTTCGCAAACAATTCCCTTTTTGTCGCAAAAAAAGACTGTCGCCAACAGACGACAGTCTTTTATGTATTTTATTTACAGATATTTACAATGTGAATTTTCCTATTGTTCCGTCAAGAGTCTGGGCAATATTCTTAACACCCTTTGCACTGGCTGCACACTCTTCCATAGCAGTACTTACCATAGAAATGGAAGCAAGTGTTTCCTCGGTATTGGCCGCATTTTCTTCGGCAATTGCGGAAAGATTGCTTATGATATCATTTACGGCAGCTCTGGATGCTTCAATATTCTTTGCGCTCTTATCTATTATGTCTACGCCTTCTATTGTTTCTCCGATTCTTTCCTTTACTTCTCTTATAATCTCTTCAGTCTTGTTTATCTGTTCGCTCTGGCTCTTCATAACTTCCATTACTTCTTCCATAGTCTTAACAGATTTATTGGACTCGTTTATAAGAGTATTAATAATGTCTTCAATCTTACCCGCAGAAGCGTTGGACTGTTCTGCAAGTTTCTGAATCTGTCCGGCAACAACCGCGAAGCCTCTACCCTGTTCACCTGCTCTTGCCGCTTCTATGGAAGCATTAAGTGAAAGAAGGTTTGTCTCCTCTGCAATTGCGGTAATAAGAGCTGTTGCTTCATGAATCTTAAGAACAGACTCGTTGGTTGCGTTGGTCTGTGCGTAAATAGCATCAATAGCCGATGTTGCTGTCTTTGTGATCTTTTCAAGTTCAACAAGTGTGGAAACTGCCTCATCACCGGACATCTTAGCGGAATTGGTTGTTTCGTAAAGATTCTTAACTTCAGTAACTGTATCTTCAACGGCAGTACCCATCTTGGCAACTTTATCGGTAGCATCCTGAGTATCCTGCGCCTGGCTTGTTGAAGAAGTAGCTATCTCCTGAATTGCAGAGTTAACCTGAGCAACTGCCTCGTTGGTGCCGCTTATCTGCTCGTCTATCTTACCGGCCTCTTCATAAAGAACCGTTTCCTGCTGCTTAATATCTCCAAGTGCTGTAGCAACACCCTTTTGAATATCAACCACAGCTGTTCCTATCTGTCCTACTTCATCTTTTCTTGCAGCTATTCTGTTAAGTTCATCGGAATCTCTGAAATCCAGTTTACCAAAGCGGTTTGCTTCATCCTTTGCTTTGGAAAGAGGTTTAACAACAGTATACATCACTATTGCCATTCCTATACTTGCAAGAGTTACACAGAGGATATTAAGCGAAATACACTCTCTTGTAAGTCTGTTAACAGCTTCAAGAACGTTTTCCTCGCTGGCAACCACAACCATTACAAAACTTCCGTCATCCGAAGGTGCAATGGCGGCATACTGTATTCCACCGTTATAAGCATATGTTGTAACGTACTCTTCAATTCTTTCGCCGCTTCTTAACCTTTCACAAACATTTTTAACCTCTGCGTTAACAACAGGAGAACCTATCTTTGCAGGATCTTTGTGGAAAAGCATTGTACCGTCTTTTGCCACCAGGTAACAATAACTGTTGTTAATATCGGAACATGTGATTCCGGTAAGAAGAATTGTAAGATATTCCGGATTTAATATTTCCTC
This sequence comes from Lachnospiraceae bacterium, assembly GCA_024697505.1. Lineage (GTDB taxonomy): Bacteria > Bacillota > Clostridia > Lachnospirales > Lachnospiraceae > JAILFQ01. Next base: position 15,103 of record JAILFQ010000357.1, on the reverse strand, counting down.
GCTTCCATTCTTCTCAACAGCGGTTTCAAGCGAATTTGTGTAGGCATATGCCACGTCAAGCAAATAGCCGTTTGTTCGCTTGTTGATCGTATTCTTAACAAGATTTACCACGATAAGCTTATCAATAAGCATAACTAAGGTAAGTAAACCAAATACGATCAACACAACTCTTCCCATAAAAGAGCTGCTAGGATTTAATCGTCTTAAAATAGAATCCTTTTTTTCCATTTCGTATCTCCCTTTAATCGATTTCTTTTGTTCTGCCGCTCCCCGTTGTCTTTTGTCCAACCATTTTTTCTTCCCGGTGTTCATGGTTAACAATTCAGTTAACACTTTGAATAACCTACTTTACATTATACCCCTTTTATGTTTTGGGAGCAATAGAAAATCAGTCCTGCGTTCACACATTGTTTACACTTCATTCCTTGACAATAAAATGCCCGAATGCTATCGTTTTTTATGGGAAATGATTTATCCATAATGACATTTATATTCAGCATTCCGGGGGTAACAAATATGTACTATATTTTCGTAAATCCTGCTTCGCAGTCCGGTAAGGGAGCCACACTGCTAAACGAGGCTACGGGCTACTTAAAAAGTAAGCAGGCAGAGTTTGAAATTCACACAACTCAAAAGGATAAGGGTATAGACGAAGAGGTTGAAGAAATCCTTAAAAAGGAAGAAACAGCAAAAATCATCGTTATGGGGGGCGATGGCACTTTAAACCATTGTATAAATGGCATTAAAGACTTCTCAAGGGTAGAGCTTTCCGTGCTTCCTACCGGCTCCGGCAACGACTTTGTGGCGAACAAGGACCTGCCAAAAGCCATGGAGGAACGAATAGATAATATTTTAAACAGAAAAAGAGTCAGCAGCATAGACGTTGGCTTAACCACCGTTTCAAATGATGGTGAAGCACCTGTTTCCAGACGTTTTATTGTCAGCTCAGGGCTTGGATATGATGCGGAAATATGCTACAGCGTTGACCACTCAAGCGTAAAAAACATTTTAAATAAGATAGGTCTTGGGAAACTTGCATATATATTTATAGGAGTCAGGAACATCTTTACAAACAAACTCTCCACCATAACACTTACGGTTAATAATAAAACCGCTATTTTCCCGAACAGTTTCTTTGTTGCGGCGATGAACCAGCCTTGCGAAGGCGGCGGTGTACACATGGCGCCGGACGCAAGGGATACGGACGGAGAACTTGGTTTTACCCTCTTTTATAATATGACCCACTTAAAAGGCCTTTTTACCATTCCTAAGATCTATTCCAAAAAGCATATAGGACGCAGCGGAGTAGCCTATCTTACGGGTAAAGAAATAGAGATCACCTGTTCAGAACCAAAGATGGTACACTGTGACGGCGAGGTCATCGGCACTTTTAAAAATGTGCATATTATCCTGGACCGGAAAATAACTTTTGTTTATTAAATACTTTTCATATTATAAAACAAGCGCAGGACTGAAGATCCTGCGCTTTATATTTGTTACATCATTTATTTGCGGCCGTTTATTTATAAGTCTCTGTTAATGCTTCCGTAAAAATCCGCTTCCGTTTCTTCTCCGTTTTCTATAATAACGACCTTCTTGTAATCAGACGGATAATCCGCTTTAACCTGCTCTATTTCCGTTCCTTCTTCATTTCTGCTTATTCTGAAGATGCTGTAGATTCCCTTTTCATAATCCAGAGTCTCTCCATCATCCTCATAAAGTTCGTAAACAAGGTCCTTTTTTTCTCCATCGGCAAAAGGAGCAAAATATAAGTAAAGAGTATCTATATCCTTTTTGTTAAGATGCTTAACATTTTTGAACATTGGAATAACAGCACCGGTTTTTATTAAAATGATGGTTTCCGAAAAATCTGCGCTAAAGATATATTCTTTTCCTCCCTCATAAATCTTTCCGGTAAAAAAGTCCACCCAATTACCTTCAGGAAGATAAACCATTCGGGAAGTCGCTCCCTGATTAACGATAGGGGCAAAAAGAATATCTCCTCCAACAAAAATCTCATCATTACATTCCTTGCACTTTTCATCCAACGGATACTCGTAAAACAGCGGTCTGATCACAGGTTCACCACATTCGTGCGCCCTATGTAAAAGGTCGTAAAGATAAGGGGTAAAAGAATACCTGATATCCAGCATCTTTTTATATATTTCTCTGGTTTCCTCATCAAAAGAGAATGGCTCCTGATGGAGAGTTCCGATACTCGAGTGGTTTCTGAAAAACGGCGAGAAAAGGTTTGCCTCAAGCCATCTTATTAAAAGTTCCTTTGTTGTGTCACAGTTAAATCCGCCAATATCCACTCCGTTCATGGCAAAGTTGCATATATTCATGGTGGCGACCTGTGGAAGGGAAGCCGCAAGGTGAGTCCAAAGAGACATATTGTCTCCGTTCCAGGAAGTTGTAAACTGCGCAGTGGTTGCAAACCCTGCTCTTGTTACAAGGGCAGGTCTTTTATTATCTTCGGTAAAGGCTTTGGAAATTGCTCTTACCATATATTCTGCATATAAATTATGAACCTCGTCGTGGTAATAAGTCTTTTCTTCCGTCTTAAATTCCACTTTATCCGGAAGCGGCCCGTTAAAGGAAGCCGGTTCATTCATATCTGTCCATATGCAGGCAACACCGTTTTCTTTCATATAGTCTTTAGACACCTTGGCTATAATATCTGCTGTTTTTTTGTCAAAGTAGTTCGGATACTTTGCGTCTCCCGGCCAAACCCTGTTTACATATTCCTCCCCCTCGAAAGTTGCAAAACCCTTTTCTTTAACCAAAAGGTCGTAAAGGGGATAGCCTTTTTCCAGTTTAACTGCCGGATCTATAATGGTAATGATCCCGACGCCCTCTGCTGCAAATTCATCAGAAAGCGCCTTCATATCTTTGATCCATTTTTCACTTACCGTATAAACCTTATAATTGTCCATATAGTCTATGTCAAAAACAATATAGTCTAAAGGCAGACCATACTTTTTGCTGTTTTTTACAAGGTTTCTTGCCTCTTCCTCCGTAAAAGACCACCTGGACTGCTGATAACCAAGCATCTTAAAAGGAGGAAAAAGAGTTTTTCCCACCAGCCCCGCATAGGTTTTTGTAATCTGCTGAGGATTTTCTCCAAGAATAAGGAAATAATCCGCCTGTCCTTTTTCCGTCTCTATAGACCAAAAGTCATCAGATTCCTTTCCAAGGTTAAAGGTACACTTATAGCTTGAAGGATAAAATACCCCGTAATATTTATAGGAATGATGGTTTACCATCACATAGTTTACCGATTTATAAAGAGATTTGTAGGTTTCGTTGTGCTGAGTGGGATCGTCGGAATTCCAGGAAATATAATCATATCCTCTTCTGTTAAGCTGAGCCGCCTTATCTCCCAATCCATAAAACCTGTCCTTGCCGTCAAAAATGCAAAAGCCCATTTTAAGGCCTTTTTCTATTCCCTTTTCCTTAGCGGCAGCCCCCTCAAGAACAGCTATATCGAAAGCGTCCGCATCGGATTTCCTGCCGGTTTCCTTGCATAAGCACTCCTCGAAGTAAGGCACCTTATCTTCTCTTACTTTAATAAGGAGATCCTCACCCACTTCAAATGTATATTTACCGAAATCAAAAACCGCTTTTTTATTTGTTGATTTATCGTCAATAAATTCAAAAGAAGCATCATCAAAAGTGTAAGTAAGCTTCACAAGGTCTTCACTGTTTTTCTTCTCATAAATCCTGACAAGTCCCTTGTTGATCGCCTCCAGATACTTTTCCTTCTTTCCATCGGTAAACCTTATACATCTTTGTCCCATAAGTTCGTATTTCACTATAGCACCCTCTTTCCAAGTCTTATTTCTTCTATAAATTCCGCCGTTTCTTTGGGAAGTCCGGAAAGAAGTTTTACTCTTCCGATATTGTCCCCGGTTTCAATAATTTCTCTTATTTCTTTTTTGGTATATTCCACTTCGTCCTTTAGCTCTCTGGCAGACATTCTTAAAGCCCCTTTAGCCCAAATAATAACCTGTTCCGTAGCATCCGAGGTGGCAACGGTTACTTTGTGGTCTTTCGCAATGGAATGTACCGTTCTTTCTATGTAGCGGTCCGCAGTTTCCGCCTCTTTGGTATAAACTATGTATATGCCGCTGTATTCGCTGACACTTTCCCTTGCCCCCTCAACCTTGTAGGCATCAAAAACAAGGATAAGCTTGCATCTTTTAAATCCGCAGTAATTCGCAAGTTCATCCGCAAGCTTCCCTCTTGCGGCTGCAAGATTTTGTTTGGAAAGCTCGTTTAAATCCTCCCAGGAAAAAATGATGTTATAGCCGTCCACAAGGAGATATTCTTCCGTTTTTTCCTTTATGTTAACATCTACGTGTTTTCTTTCTTCCTCATGTTTTACAACGGACATTGGCTCGTAAGCGTTTTCTGTCTTTGAGGATTTGTAGGTTTTATTAAAAATTGCCGCAAGCTCTTTATCTTCAAGAGTTGTAAGACCAACTCCGCCGGTACCTGCAGGCCTCTTTGAAGATGGTCTTTCTTCCTGCCTTTCATCCTGTCCTCCTCCGCTGCTGTTCTCATCTTCTTCGTCAAATGATATAAGTCTTCCTTCATCACTTATATGCATGTAATCTCTGACCTTATCCCAGGGAACAACAAAGCCGCTGCCATGGGCACAAAAGACGGAATCCACCGGATTTCTTGTATCCGCTTCCGGGTTATACCCCATTTCTTCAATTACTTCTTCCGGATTGTGGCATTCATCATAGCCTCCGTTTGAAAGAGACAGTTTACCCACACCTCCTGTGTAAGCATTAACCTCTTTAATATATTCCCTCATGGTGGAGACAGGGCATCTTCCTGTAAGCACTGCATTTTCCTGTCCCATTTCCTCTATTTCAAAACTGCCGCTCATTTTTTTAATATCATTCATAGCCCTGCCGGCAGATATTGCCGGAATATCAAGGATAAATCTGTAATATGGCTCAAGGAGTCTGCTCTCGCCCATCATTAGCCCCTGTCTTACCGCTCTGTAGGTTGCTTTTCTGAAATCCCCGCCTTCTGTATGCTTTTTGTGGGCCCGGCCTGCTATCAGACTTATTTTTACATCTGTAAGCGGACTTCCGGTAAGAACACCTCTGTGTACTTTCTCTTCCAGATGAGTAAGAATAAGTCTTTGCCAGTTCCTTTCAAGCAAGTCCGTACTTACATTACTCTCAAAAATGAGACCGCTTCCTGTTTCCCCGGGTTCCATAAGAAGATGCACTTCCGCATAGTGACGAAGAGGTTCGAAATGCCCAACGCCTACAGTCGGCTTTACAAGGGTTTCTTTATAAAGGATCTTGCCGTTTCCAAAACTAATGTCCATTTGAAAACGCTCTTTAACAAGTGTTTTTATAACCTCCAGTTGAATTTCCCCCATAACCATTGCGGTTATTTCGCCCGTTTCTTCATCAAATTGTATGTTTAGCTCCGGATCCTCTTCCGCAAGTATCTGCAGGTTTTTATGTGCCTCGTCGAGTCTTGTCCCGTATGGGAAGGAAACCTTGTACATAAGCACCGGAGTAACCTGAGGCGGTGCAGCGTCAACCGTATTTATGCCCTGCCCCGCAAATGTAGAAACCGGCCCCGTAACAGTGCAAACGTCTCCCTCTGCGACTTCTCCCACACTTTCATATTTTTCTCCGTTGTAAAGGCGAATACCCTCAACTTTTTCGTCTTCCGAAATTCTGTCTTTGGTTTTAAGACTGCCCCTTAGAATACGAAGATGAGTAAGCCTTGTTCCGGTCTTATCTCTGGTAATCTTAAAGATTCTTGCAGCAAAAGATGCTTCCTTTATTTCTTCCCCGTTTTCATATTCCTTGTGGGAAGCAAACCCGGAAAGGCCGTTAAGCAGCTCTTCAATCCCGGAAAGTTTAAGGGCAGAGCCGAAAAAGCATGGGATTATCTCCCGTCTTTTTATTGCCTCTTTTATTTCAGCATCCGGGATCATTCCATCATTTTCTTCATAAATGTTCATAAGTCTCTCGCCGCAAAGAGCTGCGTGCTCATAAAACTCTTCGTTACCTTTTTCTGAGAAGCGAAGACAGTTTTCCGAAAGTTCCCTTTCAAGGTCTTTCATAATCTCTTTTTCGCTTTTTGCAGCAATATCCATCTTATTAACAAAAACAAAGGCAGGTACTTTGTAGCGGGTAAGCAAAGAAAATAAAGTGCGCACGTGAGACTGCACGCCCTCAGACCCGCTTATTACAAGCACTGCCATATCCAACACCGACAGCACGCGTTCCGTTTCCGAAGTAAAGTCCACGTGTCCCGGCGTATCCAGAAGGGTAAAAGGCATATCATTATAGGCAAACTGCGCCTGTTTGGAAAAAATGGTTATGCCTCTTTCCCTTTCAAGAGAAAAATTGTCCAAAAAAGTATCCCTATGATCTATCCTGCCGTACTTTCTTATAGTCCCGGTAGTATAAAGAATGCCCTCTGCAAGAGTTGTCTTGCCTGCATCCGCATGAGCCAGAATGCCAATCGTCATCCGCCTTTTATTTACTTTTAAGGTTGAATCCGTCTGCATTCAAAAACTCCGCTTCCGCTAAGACACAAGTCCCAGCATATTTATAAGAAGTATCCACACAAGACCGTAGTATGTTACAACAGCAACAAGGTCGTTAACTGTGGTGATAAGCGGGCCGCTGGCAACAGCAGGGTCCACTTTAATTCTATGGAAAAACATTGGTACAACTGTCCCCACAAAGCTGGAAATGATCATAGCAACCATAAGAGAAAAGCCAACACAGCCGGAAACCATAAAGGAATAGCCGGCAGACATGCCCTTTGCAAGCATAATGTAAAGTCCAACCACTGCAAAAGACAGCGTCCCAAGCAAAAGTCCGTTGAATAACCCCACTCTCATTTCTTTAAAAACGAGTCCGACTTTCTGCTTCGTCTTAAGTTCTTCGTCCACGAGGACTCTTATGGTAACAGCAAGTGACTGGGTTCCCACATTTCCCGCCATGTCCAGGATTAAAGACTGGAAAGCAACAACAAGAGCTATTTTGCTTACCACCGTTTCAAACATGCCAACTACAGTGGATACAGCTATTCCCAGTAAAAGAAGTATAATAAGCCATGGAAGGCGCTTTCTCATACTTTCCGGTAAAGTCTCATGCAAATCCTCCTCTGCGGTAAGACCTGCCAACTTAGCGTAGTCATCACCCATCTCATCATCTACCACTTCTACAATGTCTGTAGCAGTGATAATTCCAAGAAGTTTCTTGTTTGTATCCAGAACAGGGTAAGAGTCTTCGCTGTATTCCCTGATTCTTTCAATACACTCCCCCGTATCTTCAATATCCGTTACATATGGGTAAGAAGTGGAAATCAGTGTTTTCAGATCTGTCCCCTGTCTTGCAACTATAAGGTCCTTAAGGTCCAGTGCCCCGTAATAGGTTCCGTCTTCTTCGGTCGCATATATGGTGGAAATATTATCATTTTCTTCTGCCTGGCTTATTAAAGCTTTCATGGCCTGCTTAACGGACATATCCTTAGTGATGGAAATGTAGTTAGTGGTCATTCTGCTGCCGATCTCATCATCATCGTAAGACTGGATAAGATGAATATCTTCCCTGGTTTCCTTAGTCAGGTACTGTTCCAGTTTCTCCTGAGTTGAATCATCCATTTCCTCCAACACTTCAACGGCATCGTCGGAGTCCATGTTTTCAATGATCTTGGCAACACTTTGTAAAGAGAGTTCTTTTAAATATTCCTCAACATTTTCTATGTAAGTAAATATTTCCGAAACCCGTTCAGGTCCAAGAATCCTGTACAACTTCTTACGCTCATCAGGCGTTACTCTTTCCAATGCGCCGGCAATATCATTTTCGTGATATTGTTCCAGTTCACGCAAAAGATCTTCATCTGTCAGGTTGGACCTTATTATTTCTATGAGTTCATCTTCGTAATTCTGTTCTTCTATTTCCGGTTCTTCCGTTTCTCTGCTTTCTTTTTCGTTTTCCGGGATTTCGTCTTTATTGGTGCTTTCAGTCTCTTTCGCCTTTTCGGCCTCTTTTTCTTCCATTATTTCCGCCTCAAGTTCCTTTTCTATTTTTTCACCTTCGGCAAATAACTCTTTTTCGTCTTTATAGTCGGTCATATGCTTTACCCCCAATCCATAATAAAAAAACCGCATTGTAAGAACAATACGGCAAAAACACACAATTTATTTACGCATACAACCTACCGCGGGATATACTCCAACGTGCATAAACAATTGCTTTTTCAGTACTTTTACCGTATTATTTCGTAATCGCCCGGTACTATCGCAACTATCCATCACGTCACCTCCCGTTTTTATATCATTTTACTGCATGTACATTTCCGCACATCATTTTAAACTAAGACATTTTAATAGTCAAGAAATTATAAAATGCGTTAAAAGAGCACCCATTTGCGAATATTTGGTAATTTACTTTAAATCTTTATGTGTTATTCTAATATTGACAAGAGAGATAACGCATAAAGCATAAGATAACCCTCTCAAAAAATTGAGATTCTCCGGAGTGCCGGTCCCCCCCTCCCCTGATAAGCCGGTACTTAAGGAGAAAGAGACAGCCCAATTACTTTTAGTAATTGCCCTCTAAAATTTTAAAGTGTTCCCCAACGCTTAATGCCCTTGCTTCCCAGGCAAGGGCATTCTTCTGTCTATTTTTGATCCTTTTAGTTGTTTTTATCCGTTTCGTTGTGGTATTCTTTCTTTTCTTCGTACATTTTGGCGTCTGCAACTTTTGCAATTTCAAAAATACTCGCATTCGGCATATCTCTGCGCTTTACAAAACCTACCGCAGCGGAAATTCCTTCACCGTATTGTCCCTTTCTTTGAGCCAGAGTATCTTTAAGATCTCTTTTTATTTCCTCAGCCTTATCATCATCCACTATAATGATAGCCGCAAATTCATCTCCGCCTATCCTGTATACCGCACCGTACTCGTTAAGGCATTCAAGCAAGCATGCAGCTGCGTTCCTGATAAGTTCATCACCCACATCATGACCGTAAAGATCGTTCGACGCTTTAAGACCGTTTATATCCATCAGCATAAATACCAAATTATCCGGCAGCATACCTTCGGCAATTTTCTTAAGATCCTCTTCATAAGCTCTTCGGTTATAAAGTGATGTCATATCATCCAGGTGAGCCATTTTATTTAGTATCCGTCTGCTTCTTGCTGTAAAAACAAGAATTGCTATAATACTTATTACAAGTGAAACCACGATAGAAACAATGATCAGCGCCGTAACAAGATTATCTTCCAAAAAGTCTCTTAAAGTATAGGAAGCATAACGGCCCTCATATTTATACGCCGATGTTGTTGCAAAGTCTTCATCAATACATGTAATCCCTCTGTTTAAAATCCCCAGCAGAATGTGGTTGTCATTACTTACCCCCAGACATCTCTGTACCATTTGCGGAAGTGTTACGGTTTTAAGACTTCCAAATTTAGAGCCTGCAAGATATCCGCTGACGCGGAGACCACTTACCACAGTTGATCTTGCTTTACCGCTGTTTACGGCATCCAAACACTCCTCAATGGAATCACAGTAATAAAATAAAGCGTTTCTATAGTAAGTCTGCAAGTATTCCATCTGAATTATATTGTTTTTGTTTACCGCGATCGTTCCCGCATCATTCCCGTTCATCTCTTTATAAACAAGGTTCATGGAAGAAGAAATTATGGCTTTTGAATGATAAATACCGTATTGTTCAGAAAACCAGGAGGAATCCGAAACCGGGAATGCTGCATCTATCTCTTTATTTTTCAGAGCGTTTAACATATCATATGAATTATTGTATTCTTTATATTTTATGTCAGGCTCTTCAACTTCAAGCTTACTGAAGATTTCCGGAATTATATCACTTATTATTCCGGTGACATTCCCATTCTCGTCGGTTGCGGAAAAAGGCAAATAATCCTTCATATAACCGATTATTATTTCTTCATTATTTGCAAGCCACTTTTTTTCTTTACCGGAAAGTGAAAGATTAACTATGCTTTTTTTAAAATACTTTTGGGTTAAACTTTGAATATAATAAGGATCTGATGTATCTATCTCTTCAAGAGCAATGTTAAGTTCCTCTAATATCCGTGCATTGTCTTTAGATACACAAAGATAGATATTCTCTGTGGCAATTTTAATATAAGGGCTAATGGAGCCATCATTTGTGGTGGAAACCCCATCGCCTATAAAAGCTTCTATATCCCGATTTTTTAAGGCAGTTCTTTCATCTTCCATGGTTTCGTATTGCTTTATATTGGCCACAATCCCGTTTTCCAGAAGCCATTTATTAAGAACGTCCCCCATTACACCGGAAAGAGCGCCTATATTCTTGTTATTTAAAGGTGAAGCGTCTTCAAACAGTTCCATATTCTCGGATGGTATAAACAAATAATACCCCACCTGTCCCATGGCATAATCCGGAAAAGAAACTTCTTTTTCACGTATCGCAGAATATCCAAGACCGGGTAAAATATCTATTTCACCTCGAAGCAGAGCCTCATAGAGTTCTATTCTGGACCCGTAAACATACTCGTATTTCCATCCGCAAACAGATGCAATCTTTTGAAGATATTCATATCCATAACCGGTTTTGTATTCTTCAGGCGTGGCTCCTTCAAGAAAATTCTCGAATTCATAATAGCCAACCTTTACTGTTTTTGCCTCAGTTGAATTTTGGAGCGCACCAAAATCCGCCTTTATGCCTGTTCCGGGCATAAAAGCCGAAAATAACACTAATATACAAAGCAGAACACCCGCTTTTTTAAGTCCGCCCTTCATATGTTATCCCCTCAAAAAAGCCGGAAGGTAGCAAACCCGCTACATTCCGGCCCGCTTTAAAATCAATTTCCTTTATAAATGATTTTATTACCAAGACTTTATGTTATTTAGATGCTTGTATTGTTTTTTTAATAGCCGCAAAAGTTTCCGGGCTCATATCGTGCTCCATCTTGCACGCATCATCCAAAGCCAAATCCTTTGGGACTCCAAGTTTGATAAGCCAGTCGGAAAGCGTACGATGCCTTTCATATATCATTTCGGCAATTTCTTTTCCTGCATCTGTAAGCGTTATAAATCCTGCTTCAGAAACTTTAATATAATCTTTTTCCCTAAGATTTTTCATAGCAATACTTACACTGGATTTTTTAAAGCCAAGTTCATTGGCAACATCAACGGAACGCACTACCGGAAGACGCTGGCCTAACATAAGTATTGCTTCAAGATAATCTTCTGAAGATTCTGTCGTATTCGCCATTTTTTTACCCCCAATGCATATTGTTAGTTAATATTTTACCATTTTAAGTCTCTTTAGTAAAGTGTTGCAAAATTAAAAAAGTCTTAACTACACACAAATAAGCGGCGGAGTTTATGCGCTCCGCCGCAGATTCATATCTCATCAATCATATACAAAGTTCAGTATTCTTACTCCGTCGTCGTAGTTTGAAAAATAATAACTTGTTTCATCACCGGAAGTATCTATTGTAACACTTTCGTACCAGTCATGTTCCGTGCAGTAATACCAGAATTCATTGGATCCCGCAAGTATCGTTCCCGCCTCTAATATAAGCTTTACGGTCTCTTCGCTGCTCCTTGTGGAAATTCCGTTTTCTTCGGTTAATGAAAGGACTTCATCAACCTTTTCAAAGGTAGGAACAAGAGAATTCAAAAGCACTTTTTCGTCGGATTTTGTAATGTAGATATTACTCTTTATGCCGTCTTCGGCATTATAACTCATGTAGATTTCGGCGCCGTTTTCATATTCCGTATAAATATCATGACTGAACTCGTATTTAACATACAGAGATGCCGGTTTAGAAGTTTCTTCACCCGCTGCTTTCGTAAAGTCTGCATCCAGATAAACTCCGCTTGCTATATAGCTGAACTCAACGCTGTCCACAGTCTTTGTTATTACATCATCCCCCAGTTCTCCGAGCAGACTCAAGTAGTTATCTTTTACAAAGTCTCCGGTCGTTCTGTTTATAAAGTTCTCTTCTTCGGTTTCTCCGTAAGTGGTACCGTATACATACCCGGAAGGACCGCTTAAGGTCTTTGAATCTCCCTTTACAAGATACTTTGTTATGCTTATGGAGTCGTAATAAGTGTATGTAGGTGTAAACATACCGTCATAGCCCATTGCCACCTCTTCAATGATATCTTGCTGGAAGGCATACAGCCTGATCTCAAGTGAGCTGATTCCGTCGAAAACATTGGCCTCCACATAGGTTACACTTTTTGGTAAGGAAAGTGTCGTCATATTTGTCCGTCCGGAGAAAATTCCGCTTGCAAGTCCGGAAGTCTCAACATAATCATCGCTTCCCTCACTTCCAAAGCCGGCAGGAATACTAATCGTGGAACCGCTTCCTGCAATCCTGTAAACTGTTCCGTCAAGAGAATACTCATACTCCCCTTCTCCCATCACAGCAACAACTCTCGTATCATACCTTTCCATAGACATAAAATCCGACGCAAAACTTGTACTCATCTCTCCGTATGTATAAACAGTGATCGAAGTATCGTGCTCCTGGAAGTAGGAAATATCTCCGAGACTCGCGCCGTCATCCTGTAAAGTTATCGATGTAAGTTCCGTTGTAACGGTATCAGAAGTAAGATTTATCCCTGAAACCGGAAGAGGTGCAAGATCGTCCTCCCCCTTGTAACTTACGGGCACCACAATAGACGTGGATGAACCTGTATAACCGGTTATTGTATAGGATGTACCTACCTCGGATTTTTCATAGGTAAATCCCGAACTGCCCTCAAGTCTTCCGCAGACAGTGCACACCCCGTTGGAAAAATGATGAGTTCCCAGTGCAGTGCTCGTTTCCTCATTACCACATATTAAACATGTTCTTGCAATGATTGTAGAGCCGGAGCAATCAGACTCTGTCTTAACAGCCCAGTCTCCGTATATATGGTCTGCTTCGGCACATTTTAACTGAGCATATAACCTTCCGTCAGTACAAACGATTGCGCTGAGCGGAGTCTGGACAGTACCGTTGCCACCGGACATATTCTTCCATTGCTCAACTGTTCCGTCATAATAAATCTCTTTTGCGGCAATCGCGGTAAATGCAGATTGTCCTATTGTCGTAACGGAAGATGGAATGGAAAGTTCGTTCAATCCGCTTGCACCGGCAAAAACCCCTTCGCCTAAAGTAGTAACCCCATCAGGTATATTAATGGACTCAAGCCCGGTTGCAGCAGAGAAAGCATAATTTCCTATACTCTTTATACTTTCCGGAAGTGTAATACTTATAAGTGCGGCATCATTTGTAAAGGCGAATTCGCCTATAGTCTCCAATGCCGTAAGGGCCGTAAGGTTAATGTCCTCTAATTCTGTACAACCCCAGAATGCATGTGGCCCTATGCTCTTTATCTTATCATTTTCCGCAAAAACAACCGTTTCAAGATTCGCGCAGGTTGAGAAAGCAGATTTTCCTATAGTTGTAATACTGTCAGGCAAGATTACTTTTGTTATGTTATCCGACTTGGAGAAAGCTCCTTCCGGTATTGTCGTTACCGGATACTCCGTTCCCTCTCTTGTTCTTGAAGCTTCCACAGTTACTTCTGTATTTTCAACGCCTTCAAGCATAACAAAATAAAGTACATTATAATGGTCTTCCTCGAAAATGTATCGAAGTCCGTTTTCCGCCATATATATGCAATAGTAGTAGTCTCCTGCGTTTACTCCAACCTTGGCTTCTGACTTTAAAACAATATTCGTTTTTCCATCTATTACATATTGTTCATAGTTATGGCTGAGAATAAATGATGAATCGATTTCTGAATAATAAAGATCTGTAAACTCTGTTTCCACATCTTCTCTATTGAGATATCCACCATAGTCATTATCCCAAACATATGTTATTACCTGTACTTTATCTACGTACTCAAATTTACTCAAATACTCTTCCGGAATATTCCCGGGCACAAAGGTTTTAAAGGTCTTAACCTTATTGATCCTTTCAAATACTCCTGAGTCAAAAATGGAATCCTCGACATTAACTATTGTTTTACCGTTTATAACCGTACCCGGCCTAGGAAGGGTTACATTTCCCGATGAATCCAAAGCCCTTTCATCTATTGAAGATATTCCGCAGTAAGTTGTGCCGTCCTCAAGTTCCATCAGGATCGTAAAGCCAAATGGGCCGTTTACCGTTACATTTTCGGAATATCCTTCAAAAAATGTTCCAACGGCTCCTGCTTCATATGAATCGTTATAAACCGAAACAACCCTTTCCTCATTACCGCTGCTAAAGGCTGAAGAAGCTATGCTCACATCATTCTTTTCAAACTCTATGGTTGTAAGATTCGCACAATTTTTGAAAGCCCCGGCCCCAATAGTTGTAACACTCTCCGGAATGTAAAGTACGTTTATCATACTATTGTTTCCGAAAGCCATAGACGCAATTTCTCTTACAGGATGGGTTCCATAAGCTGATGTTGTGTATTCTTCAGGAACACTAAAAACTTCTGCATTATACTCCGCTGTTCCATCAACAACGTAATATCCACCGCTCGATTCACTTGATGAATTTCTGTATGTAAAAGAAATCGGCAACGGTGTTGGTGTCGGCGTGTTTGTCGGCAATGGCGTCGGCGTATTTGTCGGCAATGGCGTCGGCGTGTTTGTCGGCATTGGCGTCGGCGTGTTTGTCGGCATTGGCGTCGGTGTGTTTGTCGGTATTGGCGTCGGCGTATTTGTCGGTATTGGCGTCGGCGTATTTGTCGGCATTGGCGTCGGTGTATTTGTCGGCTTTGGCGTCGGCGTATTTGTCGGCATTGGCGTCGGTGTATTTGTCGGCCTTGGCGTCGGTGTGTTTGTCGGCCTTGGCGTCGGTGTGTTTGTCGGCATTGGCGTCGGTGTATTTGTCGGCATTGGCGTCGGCGTGTTTGTCGGCATCGGTGTTGGTGTGTTTGTCGGCATCGGTGTTGGCGTGTTTGTCGGCATTGGCGTCGGCGTGTTTGTCGGCATCGGTGTTGGCGTGTTTGTCGGCATCGGTGTTGGCGTGTCTGTCGGCATCGGTGTTGGCGTGTCTGTCGGCATCGGTGTTGGTGTGTTTGTCGGCCT
>JAILFQ010000350.1 GCA_024697505.1 Lachnospiraceae bacterium | reverse complement strand
TGCTTTTGGGAAGAGACGCTTCGCATCTTATAGAAGGTAACCTTTACAGACAGAAACAATACGACATTACTCTTCTGCCGCCTTCTAAACTGCACAAATCCATTTATCCGGAAGGTCCCGCCGTTAAAAGGCTTATAATAGACTTTCGACTCCCAAAGGAGGCCAACGACGAACTGCAGGAAGAGCTAAACCTTATTCTTTCGGCCTTTTACGCAGATATTCCCATTTATCGTTTTGAGCGCAGAATACAGGAAGAACTGGCTTCCCATATGAACCGGATCTTCGAACTGTTAAAGGAGAATACTCCAACCTCTCTTTTAATGATACATTCCGAATTTATTCAGTTTTTGGAGTGTATTTACAAAAACCGTGAAAGCAATATTTACAATCCATCAAGTGATGATAATCTTGCTTCAAAGATTTACAGTGTAACTTCATATATTCATATTCACTTTAGCGAAAATCTTACACTGGAAACTCTTTCAAAAGAATTTTATATCAGCACTTTTTATCTTTCCCACCAGTTTAAAGAGGTTACGGGCTTTAACATATCTTCCTATATACAGATGACAAGAATAAGAAATGCCCAGCAGATGCTTCTTGAAACCGATGACAAGATAACGGATATTTCTCTTGCCTGCGGTTTTAACTCCTTCTCTCAGTTTAACAGAGTATTCAACAAACTCTGCGGAGTTTCTCCAAGCAAATTCAGAGCCGACTCTAAAACCGGGTCGGAGTCCGGAGCAAGAATAGTTCCAATGATAACCTTAAAATAAAAGCAAAGAACCGGAGACAGGCAGTTAAGCCCTATCTCCGGTTCTTATTTATTTAAAGTGAGGTAAAATCATCATTTTCTGAATAAGGTTTCAAAATGATATACGTTTGCGTACTGATAAAGATCGTTATTAACAAGATTATCCGCAAAGTTATGAAGTTTTGAACTTATAAGACAATATGAATTTGCATTTTCCAGATATGCAATGGACCAAAGATTCTTCTTGTGAAGGTCGTAAATCTGGAGCGCAAGTTCATCTCTTGCAGCACTGTCTGCAGTGTCCTTCCATTTATCATAAATCTCTACAAGCTTTGCCATATCTCCCGTAGGTGCAACACCCTTAGTGTTATCCGTATAGTATGTACCGTATTCACCGTACCACTCTGCCGCCTGAGCAACCGGCACAAATGATGCGGCTCTTTCCTTAATGGACAAGCCACCGGCAGACATATGAGGGCAAAGAGCAGCTACCCAGTTGTTGCTGTCTATTATCTGGTCGTAAGTTGCAGCATCATAGCTTGTTAAGGTTGTCTTTATATGAGCAAGTTCATAGTACTGTGTAAGTAATGAATAAATATAATTTCCGCTTCCGTCGTATGTAACAAAATCAAGCACGAAGTCGGAACCGTCCGCAAACTTGTAATATCCGTCGGAGCCTTCCTTAAGACCACAGTTCTCAAGAAGTTTTCTAGCGGCCGCAACATCATATTCTGTCCATTTCTTGGACCATTCGGCATCATAACCTATGTTACCTTCTGAAGGTGCACACTGTCCCGGCTTAAGGAAGCCGTTTGAAATGGTAAGAGAAAGATCGTCTCTGTCCGCACATATGGAGATTGCCTGACGGAACTCACTCTTTGCAAAAAGGTCTGCGTAATTCTTATTTGTATTTGTATAGTTAAATGTAAGCTGGTAAGAACCCCAGTTAGAACCAAGAATTGTCTTAAGTACCGCATCAGAGCCTATCTCTGAAAGAATCTTTGCCGCTTCCTCGGCACCAACATCAACACGATCAAGTTCTCCGCTTACAAGCAGTTCCTTTGCATCGCCGGATATCTTCTTCATATAAAGGTTATCAAAATAAGGAAGCTGATTTCCCTTTGCATCTACCTTCCAGTAGTAAGGGTTTCTTACAAGAATGCAAACCTCGGAAGATCTGGAATTATGTCCTTCCTCTGTTGTAAGCACAAAGGAGTTTACGGTAGGCATTCCGGATATGTTCCAGAAATAATATGTTACCTGCTTTCCCAGATCCTTAACCTTTGAATAGTCCATACCCTTAGCCTTGGCATTTGCAAGAACCTGCTCATCGGAAAGGTTTGTATTAGGCCAGTATTCATTTTCTACATAGAAAGAGGCAGGAATAAGATCCTTTAAGAAATGGGAAGGAGCCCAGCACCACTTAAAGTCTCCGTTTTCGATAAAGTCTCCCGGATACTTGGCTGTATCAAAGGTCCAGGTTACTGTGTAATCATCCACTTTCTTAAGTACAGCAAAATTATCGGTTTTTCCGTCTTTAAGTGCGGCCCAGCTGGCTTTACTGTCATAATTGTTTTTATGAACCATGTAATACCAGAAGGTAATATCGTCCGCATTAAAATCATCTCCGTCAGACCATCTCATGCCTTCTCTTAAGTGGAAAGTCCATACCTTGTAATCGCTGCTGTGTTCATAACTCTTAATTACATTTGGCACATAGGTACCGTCCATGTTGTAACGGATTATACTTTCAAGAACAGGTCTTGCTATATCCCAGGAGCCTCCGCCGCCCGGTATATTTAAGTTGCCTCCGTAGGTCCCTATTTCAAGGATATTCCCCGCTGCATCCGTCTGTGCAACAAAGATATTGTCCTTATCGGGAATTCTCTGTTCCAGTGACGGAAGCGCCCCTGACGAAACAAGGCTCTTAAGTTCCGGAGCTTCTGAATACGTAAGCTTGTCCAGCGGAACAGGAGTAGGGGTAGCCGCATTTGCGACTGTTTCATTTGTTTGTGTGTTTACTGCAGCCTGTGTGGTATTTGTTCTTGTAACAGTCTTTGTTCTTACATTTACGCGGAGATTTCTGTTTCCGCAGCCGTAAAGAGAAAGAACCATTACGCCAATGAGAAACAATGCAATTGATCTCTTTTTCATAATACTATCCTCCTTGTGGAAAACATCGAAAAGGCCACCACTTGTGGTGACCTCCCCAATTTAATCAATATTATAATTTAAACTGTCCAAGTTCTGTAGCTAAAGAATCTGCAGCACTCCTTAAATCCTTGATAACTTCATTAAGGTCTTTTGCAGCATTCTGAGATGCAAGCGCAGTATCTTCAACTTCTGTTGAAGCAGCGGCGGTTTCTTCAGAAACCGCAGATATTCCCTCTACAGCTGAAAGTGTATTAACCTTTGCATGCTCCATCTCTGCCACCTGAGCACCGATATCTTTAAGGTGACTGGCTATAGTTTTAACGTTTTCCCCAATTACATTGAATTCTGTCATAGTCGTGGCAACAGCCTCCTCCTGTTGCTTAACTATTTCTTCGGCGTGCTTGGCTGCAGTAGCGGTCTTTTCTGTCTTTGATGTAACGGAAGTAATAATATTTCCGATCTCTCCGGCAGCAACTGCACTCTGCTCTGCAAGCTTTCTGATCTCTTCAGCAACTACCGCAAAGCCTCGGCCCGCTTCTCCGGCTCTTGCAGCTTCAATGGAAGCATTAAGAGAAAGAAGATTTGTCTGGCTGGCAATATCATCAATAGTTGCAATTATATTTCCAATCGTGGAAGTCTCTGCGGCAAGCGCTTCAATATCCACAATTACGCCTCTCGTAACTTCGCTGGTCTCATTAGCCTTATCTTTAAGGTTTTCAACCGCACCAAGACCGCTCTTTACAGAGCCGTTGGCATCCTTTGCCATATCTTCGATGGCTTTTACGTTTTCTCTTACAACTTCGATCTTTTCCGTAAGTTTATCTGCCGCAGCAAGACACTCACCGGCATCTCTTGTTTCCTGGTCAAGACCTTTTCTGATCTCGTTGACCGAAGAAGTGATATTTGAAGAAGCTGTAACCAATGCATCTGAAGCAACTCCTATATCTCCGGAAGATTCCTTAAGAGATTCGGCCGTTGCAGATACTTTTGAAAGAAGACGTTTCGTGTTTTCAATCATCTTGTTTGCGGATGCAGAAAGAATTCCAAATTCATCCTTACGTTTTGTTTTAATCTGAACGGTAAGGTCTCCCTTTGCCGCCTGTTCAAAACCTTCGGCAACTCCTCCCACAGCTCTTCCGAGACTGCTGGAAACAACGACACCGACTATGGAAGAAACAATACCCGCAAGTATTACAGCAAAAACAGAAGTTGTTCTGATATTATTAACGCTGCTGTCTATAACACTTCTTGGAACACGCCCGCAAATTACGGCGCCGGATTCTCCTATCTTAGCATATGTGTAGAGATATTCCAAACCATTGTCTCCGTCTATCATCCACTCGAAACCGGATTTATCCGCAGAGGCAACCAAAGTATCATAGAATGTGGTAAAAGCGAAAGTTGTTAACTCATCTTTTGCACCGCTCATCTTGGTTTCTACTCCGTCCGGAGTTATAAAGGCAAATTCGCTGCCTTCGCCAAGATTGATTCCGCTAAGAGACTCTACAGCCACATCGAGTTTTATATCCATTGAAATGTAGCCCAGTTTTTCACCAAGTGTGCTGTAAAACGGTTTAACAAACACAGCACAATACGGCTGAGATGTAATACCGTTCTCCGCTTCGTATGTATCGATAAATGTTCTTACGCCAACCCATCCGCCTGTTTGAGCATTTGCACCCAGCAAGGTGTAATCTTCAGTCTTTTCAAATTCCTTTGCACAGGATGAACCGATGTAGTTTATCATGAGGTAGTTTCCGTTCGCTACAGAGAATGAAGTCTGCTGGAAAGCCAGAACAGAAAGATCTCCTACTATTCGGTCCGATTCGGCAATGTTCTTGGCGCTTTTCTTTACGGTCGAAAGTGCATTTCTGATCTCATCAGTATCTGAATAAGCACCTCCGTAAAGATTCTTTATCTCCGCCAGATTCGCAAGCTGATCGGCTTTACTTTCCACCATTGAGAATGTGAGCTTGTAATATTCAGCAACAAGTTCCAACGCTGTAACGGCATTATTCTCATAGGTCTTTTGCATGCCCTGTGATGCTATGGCATACGCGGTATAACCTACTATCATTATAAAAATGACAGGAATAAGGAAAAACCCGGTAAGTTTCACCCTGAGACTATTCAGTTTTTTCATATGGTATACTCCTTCCCTTGGCCGGAAGTATTACAACCCGGTCTTTTCGGCAATAAATTTTCTTGCCATCTTGGCATACTTAAAAGGATTTGCCTTTGCAGGGTCCTGTTCAGCCTCCACAAGAAGCCATCCTTCGTATTGCATTTTTTCAAGTTGTTTAAATACGGAGTCAAAATCCACACAACCATCCCCGGGAACAGTAAATGTTCCTTCTCTAACAGCCTTTAAGAATGACCATCTTTCTTCAGTAGCCTTTTTAAGAACGTCCGGTCTTACATCTTTAAGATGCACATGACCTATGCGTTCAGGATACTTTTTTAATATATAAAGAGGATCTTCTCCGGAGAAAGTAAAATGACCTGTATCATAACACAGAAAGACAAGTTCCGGATCTGTGTTATCCATAAGACGCTCGGTTTCGGCAATAGTCTGAACTCCCGTACCCATGTGATGGTGGAAGCAAAGCTTAAAGCCTCTTTCCACGGCTATCCTACCGAGTTTGTTAAGCCCCTCGCACATTACGGCCCACTCTTTGTCGCTAAATACAACTTTGTGGTCGAAAATGGAAAGCTGCTCTTTTCCCTGTACAGATCTGCTCTGTTCAGAGATATTGATCCTGTTTGCACCCATAGCTTCCAGATAATCAAGTTCTTTTATGAACTCTTTCTCTGTTTCTTCAAAAGGCTTATCCACAAGAAATGATGAAAACCATTTACTGGCTATTCTCATTCCGCGGAGGTCCAAGGCCTCTTTAAGAACCGCGGTGTCTTTAGGATATTTGTTTCCCACTTCGCAGCCTGTAAATCCTGCAAGTGCCATCTCACTGATACACTGTTCAAAGGTGTTTTCACCGCCAAGAGCAGGCATATCATCGTTAGTCCAGCCGATTGGTGCAATTCCGAGTCTTACTTTATTTTTGTCAAACATATCTTCTCCTGTCCGGCCATATAGGTATTATGGATTATAGCACACAAAAAAATATTTTTAAAGTCCATACCGCCCACATTCAGGCCACCTATTTTATTATATTTTGTAATAAATTAATAAAGTCTGGCTGATTCCAAATGTTTCATTCGGTTCTCAAAAGCCTCATGAATCTTAGAATTTGTCTTACTGTCGCCTATGCCCACATGCCACCAGGAAAGGTAGCCGTCGGTCATGGTTTTAGGAAGAACCTTAATATCTATAAGAACTGAAACGTCATCTTTCTTTGCCGCTTCAAGAGCTTCTTCAAGTTCCTTCATGGTTCTTGCTGTATAGCCCTTCATTCCGTACCCCCTTGCTATCATTGCAAAGTCTGTTGGAATAAGTTCACCTTTTTGTTTCTTTTCTGCGTCGTTTTCTCTGTAACGGAACATGGTGGAAAGGCTTCCTATACCGTTCCCCATCTGCAGGTTGTTTATACAGCCGAAACCGCAGTTATCGAAAAGAAGCACTGTTATCTTTTTGTTTTCCTGAAGAGCCGTTGCCATTTCCGAGTGAAGCATCATAAAAG
The DNA here is from genome assembly GCA_024697505.1 of Lachnospiraceae bacterium. GTDB lineage: Bacteria > Bacillota > Clostridia > Lachnospirales > Lachnospiraceae > JAILFQ01. Next base: position 818 of record JAILFQ010000350.1, on the reverse strand, counting down.
CTCCGTCACCCACCATAGCATAGCAAGGCTGTTCCGGCTTTGCGAGCTTGGAGCCGAAAGCTGCTGCGATCTCGTAGCCCATGCAGGAATAGCCGTACTCCATGTGGTAGGAATAGAGTTCTTCGGTAGTCCACATACGCTGCAGATCCCCCGGAAGGCTTCCGGAAGCACCAACCACTATTGCATCTTTTTCAATAAGTTTTCTTATTGTTCCAAGAGCTGCGGTCTGAGTTATCACTCCACCCGTCGCCTTCTTAAACTCTTCCAATACACCCGGTTCCATAGCGGAAATGAGCGGCTTGTAGTTCTCGTTATATTCTGTAGTTGTAAGGAAGGCCATCTCTTTATCCCAGGCATCCTTCGCTTCTTTTATCTCACTTGTATAGGAAGATCTGTATCCGGCTTTTTCAAGTTCCTCATAAAGGCTGTTAACGCAAACCTTGGCATCTCCCACTATAGAAAGAGCATCAAGTTTCATTGCATGGAACCTTGATACATTTATCATTGCATATTCCACATCCGGATTTGCAAAAAGATCTTTTGAACCGGTTGTAAAATCTGTAAGTCGCGTTCCTATTCCTATTACCATGTCCGCTTCTTTGGCTATCATATTGGCAGAAAGATTTCCGGTTACGCCAAGGCCGCCAAGATTAAGAGGATGAGAAGTCTTGGTGGCGGATTTTCCCGACTGGGTTTCTGCGTAAGGAATATTAAATTTCTCGCAGAATCTTAACACTTCTTCTCCGGCTTCGGAATAACGCACGCCGCCGCCCACTATTACAAGAGGTTTTTTCTTGCCTTTAATGAGTGCCGCAGCA
>JAILFQ010000340.1 GCA_024697505.1 Lachnospiraceae bacterium | reverse complement strand
AGGATACGGTTATATATCCTTTCCCTGCAACGGATGCAGACGGTTTAAGGAGTATTCTTGAATCAAACAACAAAGACTACAGAGGACTTATGGTGGTTTCTGCGGTCAGAGTTTTTATGGAACTTCTCAATGCCAGTGATGAATACAACGAGGCTGCAGACAATCTCTACAACGCGTTAACGGATGCCTACGGCAGCTACACAGCACTCAGAAATTCCACCGGTTCCAAAGGGGATACGGTTTACAGATTAGACAACCTTGGAATGTTTACTTCAGAAAATTCTCTGACGGAAGACGGAACTCTTTATTTTGAAGATCTGTCTGCCAACACGCCGGAGGTGCAAAAGGCATTCTTTGGCGGAAGTGTGGAGATTACCATGCGCCACCTTACGGAGATATCGGCGCTTATAAGAAAACTTACAGCTGAGCTTACAGAACTTAACCTTTACGTTTCGGATTACAACACCGCTCTCTATAATGACGGAGACCAGAACCTTTTGTGCCTTATGGCGGATCTTGCCGCACTTATTGCCAAGGGCGGAGGAGATACAAGAGAGCTTGCGGAGGCTGCGGATTCCTTGTCCGGGCTTTATGTAAAAACCATCAAATTACTTTCGAAACATATGCATGACAATTTACACACTTACGATCAGGAAAGATTTAAAAAGGTGTGTTTGGGAATTGCCGCCGGAGATAAGAGCGCAACAGAGAAGAAAGCAAAGAAAGTGGACGAGTCCACATACAGACTTCTTAAGGCTTCTCTTAAGCAGATATTGGATTTTTCTCATTCGAGCGAAGAAGTACGAAATTCAATTACAGAATCTGTGGAGAATTTTGTTAATCTTAAAGATAAGACCTCTTCGGAAGATGAAGCCCGCTTAATAAGAAGAAAATTACAGGATTCATTTTATAAAGTTTATAAAGACGCCTTTCTTCAGTCTTTAAACCACGAGAAACTGCCTTATCCGGTAGAACTCTTCCTTAATTTCGGATACATGGACGAAAGGCTTGTTTCCAAGGAAACCGCAATGGATCTTCTTGCTGCGGATGTTTCCACAAAGGCTGTATACAACTGCCATATTTATACGTTGCCGGAGTGGCTTATGGCCATCTATTCCGGAAAGAGAGAACCATCAAAGAATGAGTTCGATATGGAATACTCTGAAATGTTAAGAGATGAAGTAAAAGGCGGCCGAATGAGCGAGGCGGATGCCAAGAAAATGCTCGGTGATACAATGGCCAAGCTGGAATATGAGATTAAAAACTTCTTCAGACTTAACCACAGAGTGGTAAGCGGACAGCCTAGTATTTTCTCCCCGATAATATATGAGGACCAAATTACTAAAGAAGCCGGCAATGCCCTGGTAACAAAGGACAGAATGGGCCAGACGATAGAAAAGATAAGAACAATTGACTATTCCGTTTTCTATAGGGAGATGATGTACAATAATAAGGAACTGGGAATTGAAAAAGAGTACCAGATGCTGGAAGTTGTACCTGATGTAATATTAATGCCGGCATACGGCTCCAACTCCGTAATGTGGCAGGATATAAGCTGTAAGAGAAGAAATTCTCCGGGAAGATTTGTCTTCCCTATCCTGTGCGAAACCAACCTGGACGAACTTGTGATAAGAGCTTTGGGAAAGTTCAGATGGGAACTTTGCAGAACCATGCAGGGAACCGCATGGAACAACATTACGGTTAAGTCTCTTACTTCGGAGTATTCCGACTACCTTCAGTTTTACCGCAAAAACAAAGAACTTTCCGAAGAACGTAAGGAAAAGATTAAATTACAGATAGCAAAGGGAAAGAACAATTCCAGAGAAATATTTGTTATAGACTACGAGCAGTGGATAAAGTCCGAGTCCACCGGAGGAATGAGGCTTAATAAGGTTGCCAGAGAAATACTTGCAACTTATTGTCCGTTCAACAAGGAGATAAGGACAGCGCTTGAAAGCCAGCCGCCATTTGCCGAGGCTGTTGCAAGATTTAACAGAGAGACCCAGAAAAAAGTGCACGAGGCTGAACTCCATTTTCGTGCCATCCAGCAAAAGCAGCAAGTTACTCTTCCAAAAGAACTTGAAGACACACTTGCCTTTTACAGAGACAAATAAGGGCACAGAGAGGGGAACCGGGAATTTATGTTTTTTTCTTTCACCAAGAAAAGCAAACTTAACGGCCTTAAGCGTCTTGTAGACGAAGAAAGGTTTAAAGAAGCTGCAAAAAAAGCGGATTC
>JAILFQ010000329.1 GCA_024697505.1 Lachnospiraceae bacterium | reverse complement strand
CTTTTCTTTTATCAGCATATATAAGCCAAGAAGTCCAAAGGCGCCGACGGTAACTATGGCAAAAAGGCCTATGATCTTGGTTACAAGATAAAAGAAGGTACCTTGTCCCACAAGATTAAAAATAAAAACATTAAGTCCCGCAAAGCCGACACTTGTGCCGGCAGGCCCCACATCTTTAACTCCGACTGTTTTTACAAGAATGGTAAACAAGACAGAAACAGCCGCAAAACAAACGGTCATATAAAGGTTTTTCTTTGTTGTAGCGTTCATTACTCTCTCTCCTTAAATTGTTATTATTTTTCTTTGCCGGTTGCAGCAAAAAGAGCAAAGAATATTACCATAAGCGCTTCTCCGAACATGCTGAAGAAGACCATAAGATCCGCATTGCCTGTTGCAGGTCCTATTGCAGAAAAAATAAACATAAACAGTCCGGCAAGAAGCATAAAGAAATTCTTCTGTCTTACAATAAGCATTACGCCCGCAATAAGAACAGGAACAGCACTGCCTGCGGTAAGAAGGCCGTTTATGCCCTTTGCCCACTTCGGTGTAAGATCTGAAGATGCATATCTTACCAGGCCTGCTGCATTTTCTACCTCCAGGTCCGTAACAAAAGCGTAAGCAAGTCCCATGATCATTAATACAACTGTAATAATTCCTGCCGCTTTAAGTTTTTTTCCTTTAAAGCTTACAGAGTATGCACTTGTTGTAAAAAGTGTCGGAATTAAAAGCCCTGATGCCACAAAGCGGAATCTGCTTAAGAATTTAAGCGGCTCAAGGGGAAGGAAATTACCTATGGCAATAATAAATGCATCATAGAAAAGTCCAAAGCAAAGAAGTGCCATAAGAAGTCTCATCTGCTTAAAACCTTTGTTCTTTAAAAGTGTCAGAAGAAGAATACCTGTAAGAAGTTCCACAACCGCAATAACCCACACTATTACAGGCGCATAGCTCAAAATAAAGTCTCTCATATATAACCCCCAAGATCATTTTTATAAAATTATAGCACATCAAAAAGGGTTAATGCCATCCCATTTCAATGTGCCATAAAAAATTTTTTTCGTTTATTTTTACTGCTCAAGTTTCTTTGCAACTTCAACCATAATCGCACACTCAAGTCTCTTTTTAAAGAGTTCGCAACCCGGCTTATAAACACCTGTTACAGAGCCTGTTGCATGGTATGCATTGGCTGCGCATCCGCCGGAACAATAAAGTCTTGCCCAACAGTCTTTGCATTCTTTTCTTGCATAAACGTTGCAGGCTGCAAAATCTCCCTGAACAGCCTTGTTCTTAACACCGTCCCAGATGTTTCCGAGAAGATATTTCTCGTCGCCTACAAACTGGTGGCAAGGGTAAAGATCTCCCCAAGGAGTAACTGCCATGTATTCCGTTCCGGAACCGCAACCGGAAATACGCTTATATATACATGGTCCGCCTTCTAAATCTATCATGTAATGATAGAAGGTAAATGGTCTGCCTTCTCTGTATCTTTCAAGCATAAGGTCTGCCAGTTCTTCATACTGCTTCTTTACAATTTCCATATCTTCCGGAGTAAGGGCCGAAGGGTCTCCCTCAGCGCATACAACAGGTTCCATGGAAAGTTCTGTAAAGCCGAGGTCCAGCATCACCTTTAAATCCTCAAGAAAGTCCGGATTTGCGTGGGTAAAGGTTCCACGCATATAATAATTCTTTCCTTCTCTCGCCTTAACAAGCTTCTGAAATTTAGGAACTATTCTTTCCCAGCTTCCCTTTCCTGCATAGTCCACACGAAAACGATCGTGTACTTCTTTTCTGCCGTCAAGAGAAAGTACCACGTTAGAGCACTCTCTGTTGGCGAAATCTATTACATCATCATTAATAAGCATTCCGTTTGTGGTTAGAGTAAAGCGGAAATTCTTGTTCTTTTCCTTTTCTATACTTCTTGCATAAGCAACAAGCTGCTTTACAACTTCAAAATTCATTAACGGCTCTCCGCCGAAGAAGTCCACTTCAAGATTATGTCTTGTTCCGGAATTTTCTATAAGAAAATCCAAAGCCCTTTTTCCTACTTCAAAACTCATAACCGCTCTTTCGCCATTGTATTTTCCCTGGCTTGCAAAGCAGTAGGAGCAGTTTAAGTTGCAGGTATGGGCTATGTGGAGACAAAGCGCCTTAACAACTCCGGATGTACGGGCTTTAAGTTCACCTGCCATAGGCTCAAAGGTATCCTTAACAAAAAGCTTGCCTGCATCCTTAAGTTCCGTTACTTCATCATAAATTTCTTTAATTTCTTCTGCGGGAACATCATAGTTCTTCTTAAGTTCCGCAGTTATTTCTTCAAGGCTTCTTTCTTCATACATGGAAATAAGGTCGTATGTTACCTCGTCCACAGCGTGGATTGCACCGGAACACACATCCATAACTATATTAAGACCGCCAAGTTTGTACTGATGGATCATCTGACTCTCCTGTTCACAGAAAAAATGCCGCCTAATGGAAGGCGGCATCTGTTAACTCTTGTAAAATTACTTTGTTTCCTTCTTATTTTCACACTTCTGATTTGCGATACCGCAGCTTGTCTTGCATGCGGACTGGCAAGATGTCTGGCACTCGCCACATCCGCCATTCTTTGCGCTCTTGCAAAGATCACGTGTATTGATTGTCTGAATATGCTTCATAATAAATAATCCTCCGATTAAAAATAAAAACTTATACTCTTCTGTTGATAATACAATAAATAGTCCCTTCGGTCAAGATGCCTGCTAAAATTTTTCTTTTATAACCTTTAGTTTTCTACCAGGAAACACTGCTTTATCTATTTTTTCTCCATACATGTAAACCGGTACCGCAGGCGGACAACTTACGGCCGCGGAAGCCATAACCCTTCCGATGCATTTTTCTGCAGGAAGCTCCTCGCTCTCCGAAAGAAAAGCCTCCATCGGGGAACACGCCACTTCCGGCTGCGTAACAACATTGTTGACAAGACCTTTCGCTTTTGGAATAGTATTGCCCTTTTCTATTCCTTCTTTAAGCCTTTTATAAGCACCGGCCAATGCTTCTTCTATTCTTACCAGATCTGCGTCGGAGTTTTGAGGCGTAAGCATAAGCACCAAATAGTTCTCATCATGGTACTCGCAAATGATACCCTCTTTTTTTATCTCGTTTTTAAGCATATCTCCGGAAAATCCGGATGCTGCCGCATTTATTGTTATTTTAAGCGGTTCCTGCCCGACAAGCTTATAGCCTGCCCCCTTAAGTCTTTCTTTTAACCGCAGGACGGAAGGAACAAACCGCTCAAGTTCCTTTGAAAGTATTTCAAGATAAGGATTTAAAAGGTCCAAAGAAGCCAAAAACAGATAGGAAGGGCTTGTGGAACCAAAAAATTCCATCGCCTCTCTGGCATTTTCTCTAAAAAAAGAAGGTGCTTTTCCGGAAATATGCAAATAAGCCGTACCCGTAAGAGCAGGAAGGGTTTTATGAGCAGAGTCCGCACACATATCCGCACCAAGGTCCATCGGGTGCAAAGACGGATTCAAAAATTTAAGATAGGCTCCATGGGCGTTATCCACAAGAAGTAAAATCTTAAATCTGTGACAGACTTCAGCTATTCCCTTAATATCCGGCATATTTCCCAAATAATCCGGGCTTGTTATGTAAACAGCGGCAGGAAGCAGACTCTTTTCTTTAAGAGCTGCAAGTTCCTTTTCTATATCCTCCGGACTTATCCGACACATCTCGTAAGAATCCTCCGGACGTCCGAAAAGCCATTCAACTTTTATTCCAAGGAGAGTAACAACATTTATAAAGGTTTTATGAGCGTTTCTTCCGGCAAGTATAAACGGCCTCTTACCGTTTATTTTAGCCCATTTAAGTGTGAGCAGGACCATAGCTCTTATGGAAAGGGAAGAGCCTTCCGCAGAATAAAACGTGGTTGCCCCAAACAGACTTCCTGCATTTTTCTCGCTTTCCGCTATAATGCCTTCCGCCGCATAAAGTTCATCCGCTCCGTCAATCTCTGTAATATCCAGATCTTCAACTCCAAGGGGAGATTTAATACCTTTATGCCCGGGCATATGGCCTCTTACAGCATTAGATTCCTTA
>JAILFQ010000319.1 GCA_024697505.1 Lachnospiraceae bacterium | reverse complement strand
ACAACGTCGGCATCCTGCTCTATAGAACCGGATTCTCGAAGGTCCGACAGCATCGGTCTCTTATCATCTCTGCTCTCTACGGCTCGTGAAAGCTGTGACAGGGCAATAACAGGGCAGTCAACTTCTCTTGCAAGTCCCTTGAGCGATCTGGAAATATCTGCTACCACCTGCTGACGGGACTCATTTTTATCCCCTCCGGTCATAAGCTGTAAGTAGTCGATTATAATAAGCTGAAGGTTCTTTTCGGATTTAAGTTTTCTGCACTTTGAACGAAGTTCCCCAATAGGAATATTTGGAGTATCATCAATAATAATCTCGGATTCTCCTATTCTTTTGGCGCTTTCCATTATGCTGTCCCACTCATTTTCCTTAAGACTGCCTGTTCGGATATTCTGAGCATCAACTTTTCCGTTCATGGCCAGCAAACGGTTTACAAGCTGTCCCTTGCTCATTTCGCAACTGAAAATGGCAGTTGTAACATGAGAATGTACAGCAGCATACTCGGCTATATTAAGTGCAAAAGCAGTTTTTCCCATAGAAGGACGGGCTGCAATAAGTATCAAATCTGATTTTTGAAGACCCGCAAGCTTATAATCAAGATCTGTAAACCCGGTGGCAATACCGGTGATCTTTCCCTTGGATTTTGCAGCTTCTTCAATATTTCTCAAAGCCTCGTAAACAACATTTTTTATGTCCGTAAATTCAATGGCACCGCGGTTCTGGTTCAGATTGAATACGGTCTTTTCTGCGTTTTCAAGAATATTATAAACACTTTCCCGGCCAAGATAACAATCTGTAGCGAGTCCATCGGAAAACTTAATAAGTTTTCTCGCCAGAGACTTTTCCGCAACTATCTCGGCGTACGCCTTAATATTTGCAGAGGTGGGAACCGCATCTATTATCTCTTTTACAGCTTCCATGCTGCATATTTCCGGTGCAATGTTCATTTCCGAAAGTTTTTCACCTATAGTCACAAAATCTATAGGTCTTTTTTCTTTATGAAGCTTGCTGACTGCATCGTAGAGTACCCCGTACTGATTAATGTAAAAGTCCTCCGGCGAAAGCATGTCTTCCACTTCTTCAATTGCATCAACATCCAAAAACATGGAACCTATTACGGCTTGCTCTGCTTCTTTGCTATAAGGTTGTGTTTTCTTTATTACCGACTCCTGTGGCATTACAATTTCTCCTGCCTCTTCTTTTTTATGCCTCTACAACCTTAACCGTTACTTCGGATGTAACCTGAGGATGCAGTTTAACAGGCACTTTATATGTTCCAAAATTTCTTATCGGCTCTGAAAGCTGAAGTTTCTTCTTATCCACATCCAGCCCAAGCTGTTCTTTAAGTCCTACAACTATTTCTTTTGTGGAAACGGACCCGAAAGTTCTTCCGCCTTCACCCATTTTAATCTTTAAGGTAATACTTCCGGAAGAGATTTTTCCGGCAAGTTCCGATGCTTCATCAAAAAGTTCCTTTTGACGTTTCTCTTCTGCAAGCTTTTGCTGCTTAAGATCGTTCATTGTCTTAGGTGTTTTCTCCACACCAAGCCCCTTCTTTAGCAATAGGTTTCTTGCATATCCGTCACTTACCTTAACTATTTCTCCCTTTTTTCCGAGGGACTTTACGTCCTGTAATAATATAACTTCCATGATTCCCTCCTGTTTTTTATCGTTTTTATTATCGTTTATATTTCTTTCTTATCGGACATTTCCTTTAAAACTTCCTTAACTCTGTCCATGGCCTCGTCTATGGTAACACCCTCAAGCTGCGCGCCGGAAGCACTCATATGGCCGCCTCCGCCAAGTTTTTCCATAACAACCTGTACATTAAGTTCATCTATAGATCTGGCGCTTATATAAATCTTGCCGTTATAATCCGTAAATACAAATGATGCTCTTGTATTGTCTATGTTCATCATTTCGTTTGCCGCCTGGGAAGCAACAACCGTAGGGCTGTCCAGACCTTCCGCAGGAAGTTTTGCAAAGGCAAATGAATCCATAAACATTTCTGCAGATGATACCGCAAGACCCTTAGCCTGATACTCTCTGAAATCCGTTCTGAACATCTTTCTGATTCTTGTAACATCCGCACCGCTTCGTCTTAAATAAGCACAGGCCTCAAAAGTTCTGACACCTGTCTTTGTAAGGAAATTGTTGGTGTCTATCATTACGCCGCCGTACATTGCGTCCGCCTCTATAGACTTAAGCTTCAGGTCGCCGATGTACTGAAGACATTCTGCTATCATTTCGCAGGCGGAAGAAGCATACGGTTCAATATATGAAAGAACCGCATTTTCAACAGATTCGCCTGTCTGACGATGGTGGTCTATAACAACCGTCATAGCTCCTTTTTCAAGAAGGGCAGGCGTATCGGTATAACTTGGCCTGTTTACATCCACAACAACAAGCAGTGTGTTTTCGTCTATCATTTCCAGAGCCTTGGCCCCGTTTACAAACATGTCTTCCTCGTGGTCCGGGCTTTCAAGGAACCTTGTCATCATAGGCTTAATGGAAGCTGTTGTATCGCTTATAACAATATAAGCTTTCTTTCCAAGCGTTTTAGCAATACGGTATATACCTACCGCTGAACCAAGAGAGTCTATATCCGGCATGGAATGCCCCATAACCATAATCTTTTCCTTGCCCGCCATATATTCCTTAAGGGCAAGAGCTTTAACTCTGGCTTTAACACGAGTATTCTTTTCGGCCTGTTCCTTCTTTCCTCCGTAGTAGGAAATACTGTCGCCTTCCTTAACAACGGCCTGGTCTCCGCCTCGTCCGAGAGCAAGGTCTATTGCCGTACGCGCCTGCTCGTAGCCCTTCATGTAAGAGGACACTCCTGCGCCCACACCAATAGAAATTGTAACGGAAAGTTCGTAAATGTTCAGGTTTCTTATGGTCTCAAGAATCTCAAACTTACCTTCTTCAATCTTTTCAAGGTACTTGTGCTTAAATACAAAAAGATACTTGTCTTTTTCAAGTTTCTTTATAAGTGCATCAAAGTCAGCCATATATTTGTTGATCTCTCGTTCAACCCATGCGGTAACAAGAGAACGTTTAACTTCATCCGCCCCTTCAAAAGCTTCTTCATAGTTGTCTATATAAAGAAGGCCAACAACCATCTTTTCATCCTGGTTTTCTTTTGTAAGAGCGACCATTTCTGTCTCATCATAAAGAAAAATGGCCAGTATATTACTTGCAAATGCGCCATCCATGCTTTCTACTTCAAAAGTGGAATCCTCACTGAATTCATCCAGATTTACCACTCGAAGCACCGCTCTGTAATCCCTTTTATTAAATGATATGTGAAGAGTAACATCTTCTTCAATGCTTGGCATTGTTTCAAGAGTAATCGGTGGCATAATTTCGCTTATTTTGCGGCCTAAGACTCTTTCTCTTATAACCACATCCATAAACTCATCATTTCCCCAGATCAGTCTACCGTCCATGTTGATTAAAGCAACCGGTATATCCAACTCACTTGCAACTCTGCGCTGGACAAGGGAATAACTGTTGGCAAAACGCACAAGTTCACCTTCAAGGCGTTCCTTTTTTACAACAAACACCACCTCAACAATTGCGGTATAAACAACTGTTGTAACAAGCATGAAAATCCCTGCAGACGGAAGCATTGCAAAAGCAATTACCGTAACTATAAGCAAAAGGCCTATAAGATACTGCGGCCAATACAGGTACCTGCCAAGTGTTCCTTTTATTCTTATCTTAGTTTTTTTTCCGATCATTGCATCTCCATTCGCACACGCTTTATTCTTATGTGCTTAAAAAACTGCAAAATAAAGTATAACACATACCGGTCAAAAAACAAAGAGCCCCACTCGAAAAACGAGGGGGCCCAAAATTAATTTTTATTAAAGCTTTGTAAGAACAAACATGTCGTAAATACTCTTGATAGCCGTTTCAAAGTCTTCGTCCGCAACACCTATTATAATGTTAAGTTCCGAAGAACCCTGGTCTATCATTCTTATGTTTATATTGTTGTGAGCCAGTGCCGCAAACATTCTTCCGGCAACACCTCTGTTGGAACGCATTCCGCGGCCAACCACCGCTATAAGAGCAAGACCTGTATCTATTTCTATGCTGTCCGGCTCACAAAGTCTGTGGATCGCAGAAAGCACTGCCTGTTCTTTTCCTTCAAATTCCGGCTGGTGAACAAATACAGTAAGGGTATCGATTCCGGAAGGCATATGCTCAAATGATATTCCATTCATTTCAAAAGCCTCAAGGATCTTACGTCCAAAACCTATTTCGGAATTCATCATATCTTTTTCAATGTTTATAGAAACAAAACCCTTCTTGCCGGCGATGCCTGTAATGGTATAATCCGGTGTTCTGCAGGTACTTTCAACTATCATCGTACCTTCATCCTCAGGTCTGTTTGTGTTTTTGATGTTAATAGGAATTCCGCTTTCTCTTACAGGGAAAACCGCATCCTCATGAAGAACTGTAGCTCCCATGTAGGAAAGCTCTCTGAGCTCTCTGTAGGTAATGGTGTTAATTGTTACAGGATTCTCAACTATTCTTGGGTCTGCAACAAGAAAACCGGATACATCTGTCCAATTCTCATACATATCTGCTTTTGCGGCTCTTGCAAGAATGGAACCTGTAATATCGGATCCGCCCCTTGAAAATGTCTTTACCCTGCCATCTGTTGTCGATCCGTAAAATCCGGGAAGAACAACCTTACCCATGTCTTTAAGACGGTTGGAAAGAGCTGTGTTTGTCTCGTTTGCAAGAAAATTTCCTTCTGAGTCGAAGAAAACCACTTCCGCCGCATCCAAAAACTCAAAACCAAGGTAATTTGCCATTACAATACCGTTTAAATATTCACCTCTGGAAGCAGCATAATCTTTTCCTGCATGCTTTTTAAAATTTGCTCTTATGGTGTCAAACTCTTTATCCAAAGAGAGATCGAGATTAAGTCCTTTTATTATCTCATCGTAACGAGCCTTTATTTTCATAAGGGAAGGTTCGTAGTCCTTATCTGCTTCCGCAAGGGCATAACATGCATAAAGCATATCTGTAACCTTTGTATCAGACTTTGTCCTTTTTCCCGGAGCTGAAGGAACTACATATTTTCTGCTCTCATCCGAGTGAATGATATTTGCTACTTTTTCAAACTGTCCTGCGCTTGCAAGAGAGCTTCCGCCGAATTTTACTACTTTGACCATGGCAATCCTTCCTTTATAACATTTTGTATATCATTTTATATTACTTCTTTATGCATTTTGAATCTGCATATAACTATTAACGCATTAAAGCGTGAACGCATACGAGTAGTATACACTTTTTTTGACAAGTTTCAAGAAAAAAGTTAAAAGTTTATAATTTACTTCCCTTTGAACCGCCAAAACCGGCATTATCAAGAATATTGGTGTCGAAGGTAAAGGTAAGATTTCCTTCTATTCTGCTTCTCTTAAGTGCAAGGTTTACCATTCTGTCCAAGAGTACCGGATACTTCACCCCAAGCGGCTCCCAAAGATAGAAGGAAAGAGAGCCGGGAATTGTATTTATCTCGTTAAAATACAACTTTCCGTTTTCTTCGTCTATCATAAAATCTATTCTGGAAACACCGTTACAGCCAAGGGCCTTAAAAGCTCTTACCGCCATATCTCTTACTTCTTCTCTCTTTTCAGGAGTAAGGTCTGCCGGGATCTTTCTGGAAACGCTTGCCATTCCCTTTGAGGCGCCGCCTTTTGCGTTGCTTACGTATTTATCCTCATAGCTTAATATATCCTTTGTATGAAGCGGTTCTTCACATTCGGAAGCTTCCGCATCATTTTCGTCTCCAAGAACAGAGCAGTTGATCTCTCTAAGCTTTGTGATCGCATGTTCTACCAGCACTTTTGTAGCATACTTAAAGCCGTCATCTATTGCAGCCACAAGTTCGTTTCGGTCTTTTGCAACATTTATTCCAACACTGGAGCCAAGGTTGACCGGCTTTACAATAACAGGATATCCGAAAGTCTCCTCTATCTTCTTTGTAAGAAGGTCCATATCTTTATAATCGGACAGGGTATAAAGCTTTGCGTCAAGAACAGGAATATTGTTCTCTTTAAGTACTGTCTTCATAATATATTTGTCCATACCTATTGCGGATGCGGTAACGTCACAGCCCACAAATGGAATGCCAAGAGTCTTTAAATAACCCTGAAATGCACCGTCCTCTACATTTGTTCCATGCACGACCGGAAAAGCAACATCAATTGCTATCTCAAGATTCTTTCCGAGTTTTTTCTGCGGGTAAGCAACAAGCTTAACTGTTCCACCATCATTTATCATTATTACTCTTTGAGACTTCTTAAGAAGTTCGCCTATATTTTTGTAGGATTCTATCTTTCCTATTTCGTTTCCTACGTACATCTCGTTCTTTTTGGTAAGATAAACAGGGATAACCTCGTATTTTTCTGTGTCCATGTTCATAAGAGCCTGAATACCGGAAATAACGGATACCTCATGTTCAACACTCTTTCCGCCAAACATCATGGCAACCTTTGTTTTCATCTTTGTTTCCTCCTAATAATTGTCCGGCAGGTCATTCTCAAGAAGAATGTATTTATGTTCCTGTCCTTTTATGGAATAGGCGTAGTTTAACGCCTCTTCAAGCTTGTCAAACTGTAAAAGTTTTTTCTCGTCAAAACCTTTGGATTTTGCCCCTTCGTAAATAGGAAGCGTTCTCTTTTTCCCCACAAGCAAGATGTAATCGCAGCATTCTGCGGCATAAACACCAAACTGCCTGTTAAAATCCGCTTCTTTACTTCCAAGTTCCACCATTCCCGGCGTAACCAGTATTCTTAAACCCTTAAACATTGCAAGTGTTTCTACGGCAGCTTTGGACCCCGTCGGGTTGGAATTGTAGGCATCATCAATGATGGTTACGTTCCCGTGGTTTCTCATTTGCATTCTGTGTGCAACGCTCTCTATTCTTCTTACAGGTATCTTTAAGTCTGAAAGAGAGATACCGAAGGTGTTTGCAACAGCTATTGCTCCCACAACGTTTATTACGTTATGCCCGCCGATCAGCTTCATAGCAAAGCGTTCTTCCTCACCGGAAGGTGCAACTACGGTAAATTCCGTTCCGTATTCGGTAAGAGCCACGTCCTTTGCAAAGTAGCCTTTACCGTTCCCCTTGGAAGAAGCTGCGTGGAAAAATACCGTATTTTTATAGGCCGGAGCCTTTTCCTTTATGTATTCGTTATCCCCGTTAAGGAAAAGCAGCCCATCTTCCGGAAGAGCATCCCCAAGTTCAAACTTTGTCTTCTTAATATTATCCATATTGAAGAAAGTTTCAAGATGCTGCGGCCCGATGGATGTGATCACTCCGTGATGAGGATGGACTATGTTGCAAATCTCTTTTATATCTCCCACATGCCTTGCTCCCATTTCGCAAATGAAGATCTCGTCCGTAGGTTTTAAGCTTTCTCTTATGGTTTTAACAACTCCCATAGGAGTGTTGTAGCTTTCCGGCGTGCAAAGCACATTGTACTTTGCGGAAAGCAAAGTCTTTAAATAAAACTTAACGCTTGTTTTTCCGTAGCTTCCCGTAACTCCTATAATTTTAAGCCCCGGCACGGATTTAAGCTTTCTTTTTGCATCATTTATAAAATGCTGTTTTACCGCCCACTCAAGAGGGTGGTTAACAAGGTTTGCAAGAACGGGCATTATTACCTGAGCGCCCACAACAAAAAGTATGGTTCCGTTTACATATTTAAGCCCTGCAAAAGCACCCGCAAGAAGAGGAATCGTCACCGCAAGAAGGGTATTTGTAACAATAAGCCTTTTAACTCTTGCTGTATAAACAAGCTTCTTTTTTACACTCATATGCCTTATGGCATTATACACAACAGCAATAAGGGCAAGATGAGCAAAAAGCAGTATATCCGTTACAAGACATGGCAAAAAAACACAAACGAGGCCAAGTGCCATACCGTAGTAAAGCACCCACTGCATCCTCATGTTTTTCTTCATGCGATTTATATGCTCTATGTTTTTATAACCGTTAAGTTGGAACATATGCAGGTTGTAGCGCATTGCAAGTAAATATGCAATAAAGCCCATAAGGCCCGCAATTGCGGTTTTAATTTCCATTATTTACTCCCACTTTAAAAAAGTTTCTCATAATATTTTTAAAGACAGCAGGTTTTTCCAGAAAAGCATAATGAGTGCATCCCTCAAGCACACATAAGCCGCTGCCTTTTATTTTCTCTTCCATAATTTTCGCATCCGAAACAGGCGTTGCGGTATCTTTATCTCCCCATATTAAAAGGGTTTCTTTGTTTATCTTTGGTAAAAGTTCCGTAAGGTCTTCCGAAAGAGCCATAACCATAGCCTTTTTCATAACAGGCGTTGCCCTTCTGTAATCTTCGGAGCCCTGCCTGCTCTTCCAGTCGTCTATTATTTCCGGAAACAGAAAATGAACAAATCTGTTCAAAAGAATTTTCTTTAAGAATTTATATCTCCGTTCTTTTCTAAGCTGCGAAGGCGTTTTTTTGCGCTTTATTCCCGCTGCCCCCATTAATACTATCTTTGTTATATTAAAAGGGAGTTCCTCCCTTTCGGCAAGCTTTATTATTACTCTGCACCCGTAGGAATGTCCGATAAGTGCCGCTTCTTTAATTTCAAGTTTCTCCATAAGCTTAATAAAGAAGTCTGTGTACCTGCCAACATCCCAGGCCTCTTTTGGTTCGTCACTGTTTCCAAAACCCGGAAAGTCAAACTGTACAAAACGGTATTCATCATTAATGGACGCAGCAACGCTGTTGTACAGTTCAAGGTTTGTTCCCCAGCCCTGCAGCATAACAGCGGTTCTCTCACCGCTTCCGCTTATTTTTACATTTATTTTTAATCCGTCTACTTCTACAAACATTTTAATAAAGGTTTCCCAGTCTCCCGTTTAATCTTTGCTGAATTAACGCTTTTGTATTATATCAAAATTTTTAACTTTATTACATAGGTATTTTAGCAAATGATAATAACAAAAAAGTTGCCCCCGATATATACCGGGGGCAACTTATAAAGTCTTTAATCAAGCATTACTCTACAGAGTATGGCATAAGAGCAATGTGACGTGCTCTCTTTATAGCTGTTGTTAAAGCTCTCTGATGCTTTGCGCAAGTTCCTGTGATTCTTCTTGGAAGGATCTTTCCTCTTTCGGAAACGAATCTCTTTAACTTTGCAACATCCTTATAATCTATTTCTGTGCTCTTCTCAGCGCAGAAAACACAAACCTTTTTTCTTCTGCGAACAACACGTCTCTTCATAGGAGCGTCTGTTCTCTCAGGCTTATTTGTCTTTGTTTCAGCCATTGTATTTCCTCCTTATCCAATTATTACGGTTTATTACCGTTAACGACAATCCTTAGTTAAAAGGTAATTCGTCATCAATTCCATCAGGAATGTTCATAAAGCCGTCGCCTGCAGCACTCGGTTCAGGTCTTCCCTGAGGCTGGTAGTTGCCTGCGCCGCCATTCTGGGAGTTCTTACTCTCAGCAAACTCGCAGTCTTCAACAACAACATCTGTTGTGTAAACTGTCTGTCCGTCTTTATTTGTGTATCTTCCTGTCTGGATTCTACCGGTTACAGCAATCTTAGTACCCTGCTTTAAGTACTTTTCTACAAACTCTGCGGTCTTTCCGAAAGATACGCATCCAATAAAGTCTGCTGTCTGCTCTCCGTTATTACCGTCTCTACGGCTTTGTCTTCTGTCTACTGCAAGTGTGAATCTTGCAATGGCAAGACTGTCACCGCTATTCTGTGAATAATTAACAACAGGGTCTTTTGTGAGTCGACCCATTAAGATGACTCTGTTCATTAGGATAACCTCCTATTATTCTGCGTCCAGTCTAATGCATAAGAATCTGATGACATTGTCCATGATGCGTAATCTCTGCTCGATTTCTGTAGGAACAGTAGCTTCTGCATCGAATTGGATGAAGTAGTAGTATGCTTCGTTCATCTTCTGGATTTCGTAAGCTAATCTCTGCTTGCCCTTATCGTCTACGTTTGTTACAACGCCGCCGAACTTCGCAATAAGATCCTTTGCAGCTTCAACAGTTGCGTTCTTTACGTCGTCCTCAACTTTTGCACTAACAACTAAAGCTAATTCATACTTATTCATAGTTGTATTGCACCTCCTTTTGGTCTCTGGTCCTTCCCCGTGGGAAGAACAAGGAAAATATAACTTGTCACAATCGAAAATTTTACCACCACAGGCAAGTATTGTCAAGTAAATTATTTTACAGTTTTTGACTGCCAACCTTTTCTCTTCCCATAATCCTTGACATCCTCCTCTTTAATTCTTATATTTTTAGTAGAAAAAACAAAGGAAGGTTCCCATGGAAGAAGCAGAAAACCGGAGTTTATGCAAGCGTTGTCTTTTAAGAGAAGCAGGAGACAGTGCCGCTTATACCACAGTTAAAGAATATATGGAAAAACTGCCGGACAGCCTAAGAGTAGAAAAAAGCATCTACGAAAAAAGGCTTTCCATATGCAAAGAATGCGAAAATCTGCTTTCCGGAACCTGTCTTAAATGCGGTTGTTATGTGGAAATACGCGCAGCAGCAAAAACCGGAGGGTGCCCTCTTAAGAAGGCAAAATGGTAAAAGGAGTATAAAATGGACATTAAAGTTGGAGATATAATACAAGTTAAAAAGAAACACCCCTGTGGGGCCGACCGTTGGGAAATACTCCGTGTGGGCATGGATTTTAAAATGAAATGTACAGGTTGCGGCCACGAGATCATGCTTCCCCGCTCAAAAGCAGAGAAGATGATAAAAACCATACAACCGAAGTAAAAGGGCCGCCGCGCCATTTCGCGCGGCAGCCCTTTCTAAATCAAAGCCCTTTAAGACTTTGTCCATTTAATGCTGTGTCCTTTTAATTTATACGGTCCTATGTACATTTTTCTTCATATCGTCTAAAAAGTTAATGGCCATCTTTTCTGCAATAATCCTGTATTCGGAGGGAGCCTCATGAAGTTTGACTTCAAGTGGCGTTTCTCTTGTTTCCCTGTTCTTTTCACCGAACAAAATGTAATCCGCAGAAATATCATGTATTTCGCAAATTCTGTACAAAGACTCTACAGAAAGACCTTTTTTACCCTTTTCAACTTCAGAATAAAATTGGACCGACAAATCTACCGCTTCGGAAAAATCGTCTCTGGTCATTTTCTTTTCCTCGCGGCTAAGTCTAAGTCGTTCGCCGACTTCACTCTGGTCGTACATTATTTATTCGCCCCTTTCTTTATTACTCACTGATAAATTATAAAATGGACAGCGAAATAATAAAACCGCCTGACAGTTTATTATTACGCTGCCAGCGTGTTGCCCGGAGCTTTTTTATCTAATCGAACAAGCCCTTCCATACTTTTTTGCACAATTCATAACATGCTTCGTAGGAAAAAGTGGCATCCTGGGCAATAATCCCGTTTTCAGATGCAAGTTCTATATTATAGTCTTCAAATTTATATACAGTAACCCCTCCCGATCCTTCTGTAACGTGGCATACAAGAGGGGTAATCCCATATTGGCTTATTACAACCTCGCCTGTTTCATCTCTGGTAAGAGTAACATTTGCCATACCTCCCACCATTCTGTTCATTATTCCTTTTCCGGAGCTTGCAGTCCAATTAACAAAATTCCCTAGGGAATAATAAACCAGCATTCTTTTTCCGTTTTCATCCTCCAGCCACTCAACAGGCTGTATTACATGGGGATGAGCACCTATTACAAGATCGACTCCGTTTTCAAGAAAAAAGTTGCTCCATTCTATCTCTCCGGGTTTTGTTTCACCACTTGAAGTTATCCTTGTTTTTGAAGGTGTAAGGGTATATTCCTCACCCCAGTGCGGACAAACCACCACAAAATCCGCGGCTTCTTTTGCCTTTTTTATTTCCGCAGCCATTTCCTCCATTCTGTCTGCAGTCATAAGTTTAACAGCATAAGGCATATCTTTTGGAAGGGATATACCGTTCGTTCCATATGTATAATTAAGTATCGCTATCTTTATCCCGTTTTTTTCGATAATACAGATTTCCTCAGCCGCTTCCTCGCTGTCTGCAATGCCGAGCACATTTATTTCCGGATAGTTTTCTCTCCAATAGTTTAAGCAGTTTATTATTCCCTGCTTTCCGTTCCCCTTCTTCGGAACATCAAGGGCATGGTTTGTGGCATGCAAAATCACATCAAAACCGGCACCGACCAAAGCATCTGCCACTTCGTAAGGTGCATTAAAGCGCGGGTATCCGGACACTCCAAGATCTTCTCCGCCAATTATAACCTCCTGGTTAACAAGTGCTATATCTGCAGCAGAAATATCCTCCTTAAGGTTTTCAAATATATGGCTGTAATCATATTTTCCGTCTTCAAGTAAAGCGGAGGCATTTACCCTGTCGTGCAGCAAAATATCCCCCACCATGGAAATGGCAACACTTGAAGGCGTTGGGGTTGGTGTTGGCGTTGGTGTCTGCGTAGGCGTTGGAGTAGATGTTGGCGTTGGAGTTAATGTTGGTGTCGGTGTCTGTGTAGGCGCAGATGTAGGCGTCGGTGTATAAGTAGGCCCAAATGATGGTAAAGTCCTGCTCTCCACGGTGCCCTCAGCGCCCGGTTGCGGAGCTTTCGTACAGGCTCCCACTCCCAACAGCAAAATAAAAAACAATATTAAGATTGTAAGTTTTGTTCTTTTCTTCATAATAAAAAGTATAACCGACTTTCGCTTAAAGTAAAGAAATACCATAAGGAAAAGTTGGAAGAAAAAATTAAACGCTCCCACCCGGGATTTCTCCTGGGCAGGAGCGCTTAAGTCTGTCACTTTGGTGACCGTAAATTTTTATTTTGTTGCTTTTGTAAGATGCCAGATGTCTTCAACGTATTCCTCGATTGTTCTGTCCGAAGAGAACTTTCCGCTCTTTGCGGTATTCATCATTGCGGACCTTGCCCATCCGTCGCGGTCCTTGTACTTCTCCTCAATCTTTTTCTGAGCCTCCGCATAAGACCTGAAATCTTTAAGAATGAAGTACTGGTCCGGATTGCTGCTGATCTCTTTATTAAGAAGAGAATCGTAAAGGTCTCTGAAAAGATCCGGCTCCTCCGGTGAGTAAGTACCGTCTATAAGCTGATCTACAGCTTCCTTGATCTCAGCATCGTTTTTGTAGATTTCTTCAGGATCGTACTTGTGATTATGCTCGTATGCAATAACCTCGTCTGCTGTAAGTCCGAAGATTACCATATTGTCTGCTCCGGCTTCCTCAAGCATCTCTACGTTTGCACCGTCAAGGGTTCCAAGAGTAATGGCTCCGTTAAGCATAAACTTCATGTTACCTGTACCGGAAGCTTCCTT
>JAILFQ010000316.1 GCA_024697505.1 Lachnospiraceae bacterium | reverse complement strand
TTCCTGAACACCAAGGTAACGGAATACGTTGAAGATCTCTTTTCCGTAGTGGCCGAAAGCAACGGCACCATGGTGAGGGAAGTTCTTCTCAATAAGGAAGTGACGATAGAATCTGCCCATTTCATTAATGGCAAATACACCGATTCCACCAAAGGATTTAGTTCTTACATCAAGGACTTCACCTTCTGCAACATAAGCGCGAAGCTTATTGTCTGCTGTGGACTGAAGTCTGAAGAAAGTAATTTCTCCCGGTGCGATATCTCCTTCAAGAGTTCCGTTTGTAACTTCGATAGGAAGATTTCTTGCCATGATCTTCTGGTACTTCATTTCGCAGAATGCAAGTTTTGAAGAACATGTATTTCCGCAGTGGAAGCCCATGAATGTATCTGTATGCTTATAAGGGAACTTGCCCTTAATGCTTTCCTCGTACATATCATTTGGAACAGAGTTGTTAATGTCAAGAAGCGTAACGGCATCGTTACTTGCACAGGTTCCGATGAACTCTGAAAGAACACCGTAAATGTCTACTTCGCAGGAAACAGGAATTCCGCGGCCTGTAAGACGGCTGTTTACATAGCAAGGAACAAAACCAAACTGTGTCTGGAATGCAGGCCAGCACTTTCCGGCAATTGCAACAAACTTTCTGTAGCCCTTGTGAGCTTCTACCCAGTCAAGAAGAGTTATCTCGTACTGAGCAAGCTTATTAAGAACTTCCGGCTTCTTGTTGCCGTTTCCGAGTTCTTTTGCCATATCTGCGGCAACTTCTGCAATTCTTGGGTCTCCGGCATGCTTATTGAAAGCTTCAAAAAGATCGAGCTCGGAGTTTTCTTCTATTTCAACATCAATGTTGTAAAGCTGCTTAATAGGAGCGTTACAAGCAAGGAAGTTCATTGGTCTTGGACCAAAGGAAATGATCTTTAAGTTGGAAAGACCATAAATGGTTCTTGCAACAGGAAGGAAGCCGTGGATCATGTCCGCACATTCTTCAGCTGTTCCAACAGGGTATTCAGGAATGTAAGCATTTATATTTCTGAGAGCAAGATTGTAGCTTGCATTTAACATTCCGCAGTAAGCATCACCTCTTCCGTCCTGAAGGTCGTTCTGAGATTCTTCTGCAGCTGCGCAGAACATTTTAGGACCTTCAAAATGCTTTGCAAGAAGTGTTTCGGAGATTTCCGGTCCGAAGTTTCCAAGATATACGCAAAGAGCGTTACATCCGGCTTTCTTAATGTCTTCAAGAGCTTCTACCATCTGGATTTCGCTCTCTACGATACATACAGGGCATTCGTAAATGTCTGCGGCATCGTATTTCTTTTTGTAGGCTTCAACCAAAGCCTTTCTTCTGTTTACGGAAAGTGATTCAGGGAAACAGTCGCGGCTTACCGCAACAATTCCGATCTTCATTTTTGGAATGTTGATCATTATAAGTTCTCCTTTGTTAAAATAAGATAGTGCAGTAAACTGCAAAACAAGGAAAGACGGACTACATCTTTCCAGGATACACACTAAGTTGATTTTATACTCACTGCGGATTATTTTCAAGGGAGTTTGGTAACTTATAATTAGGGATTTATTACTGTAATAATTAGAGAAGAACAAAAAAAGCTCCGGTTAAACCGAAGCTTAAGCAGCGCCACAAGGATTCGAACCTTGAGCTGACGGAGTCAGAGTCCGTTGCCTTACCGTTTGGCGATGGCGCTATATTGGGTGCTCTCATTGGCACAAATGAGATTATACAACAGGGTCATATAAAAAGCAAGTATTTTTTTTAAAAAATTATGCAAAAAAGTGTTGACGAATGGTAAGTGCAGATGTATATTAAGTGTATTAAGAGTGTTAATACAGTTATATATACATAATAACAGCGCCCCTACGCTTTATATATACACTCTTAAATATTAGAGAGAGAGTCTATTAACATGAAAACGGAAGGAGGAAAACAGCTTGATCACCATTGACTATTCGGACAGAAGACCGATATACGAACAACTTGTTGATAAGATAAAGAATCTTATTCTTATCGGCCTGTTAAAACCGGATGAGCAGTTGCCGAGTGTGAGAATACTTGCTACCGAACTGTCTATTAATCCAAACACAATACAGCGTGCTTATGCGGAACTCGAAAGACAAGGAGTTATTTACGTTGTTAAAGGGAGGGGAAATTACGTGGCTCAGACAACAAATCTTTTAGCCCAGCATAAAGAAGAAATTAAGGGCAAAATAGAAGCAATTGTAGAGGAAGCTAAAAAAGCAAATGTTACTAAAGAGGAAGTTATAGAGGAAGTTACAAAGTGTTATGATAAGTGCTGAGGCACATTGAGAAAATCTATAGAAGGGAGACAATTTAATGATCAAAGCAATTAATGCAACAAAATACTTTGATGATATTAAGGCGGTTGATAATGTATCCGTAGAGATTAAAGACAGCGCTGTGTTTGGGATGATCGGTACCAACGGTGCAGGTAAATCCACTCTCCTGCGAATGCTTGCGGGAGTATACAAGCCGGATCTTGGAACGGTGCTTATTGATGACGAGCCGGTTTATGAAAATCTGAATGCAAAGAATAAATTTTTCTATATTTCGGATGACCAATACTTCTTCCCTAACTCAACACCTGAGGAAATGGGAAAGTTTTATGCAACAGTATATAAGGATTTTGACAGAGTAAAAATGAACAGTCTTCTTGAAAAGTTCAATCTTCCTGAGAAGAGAAGAATATCAACATTTTCTAAAGGTATGAAAAAGCAACTTTCCGTAATATGCGGAATATGTGCAAATACCAAATATATCTTTTGCGACGAGACCTTTGACGGACTGGACCCTGTAATGAGACAGGCTGTTAAGAGCATTTTTGCACAGGAAATTGAAGAAAGAGGTCTTACTCCTGTTATAGCTTCCCATAACTTAAGAGAGCTTGAAGATATATGCGACCATGTGGGCTTATTACACAAGGGAGACGTACTTCTTTCAAGAGATCTTGATGACATGAAGGGAAATATGCATAAGATACAGGCAGCATTTAATAATACGGACAAGGCAGAAGAAGTGCTTAAGGAGTTAGATGTTGTTTCTAAAGATATAAGGGGTTCTCTTTATACAATAACAGTAAAGGGCGAAGTAGAAGAAATAAGAAGTAAGATAGAGGCAGCAGAGCCTGTGTTTATTGAGATTCTTCCGCTTAATCTTGAGGAAATATTTATTAGTGAAACGGAGGTGGCAGGATATGACATCCGTAAACTCATTTTTTAAGTTAATGAGAGAAGACATTAAACATAGGCTGTGGGTTCTTATACTTGCCTCTGTTGTATTCTTTTTTGCGTTTCCTATTGTTACCGCTTTAGTATGCGAGAATTTTTCCGGAGATGTGGCCAGGTATTTTGAATACGGAAATTCGGCGGCCATAATGAAGGAAAAGATAATTAATTTTTACGAAGGTCTTGGAATTATTCTTCTCATTATTGCTTATGTTGGCGCATGTATATGCGGAACATCATCATTTGTGTACTTACAGAGCAAGAGTCAGGTGGATTTTTACCACAGTCTTCCTGTAAGAAGAGAAAGACTTTTTGCGGTACATTACGTTGACGGCGTAATCTTTTATATATTGCCATACACGTTGGGAATGATACTGTCATTTGTAATTTCGTCGCTCCATATAGGCTTCTACGGGCCGTTGGTAAAACTTATGTTAACGTCCTGGCTTGTGGGCTTAATGAGTTTCCTGGCGGTATATACGGTTGTTTCCATAGCTGTTGTGCTTACCGGAAAAAAACTCATTTCCAATTTGGGAACCCTGGTTTTCTTCTTTTATGCGGACTTTATATTTGGACTTATTTCCCTGTATAAGCATGAGTTCTTTTCCACATACTCGGGGATGGGGTCTTTTGATGAATATTCTGCTTCCACCAAGTGGTTTTCTCCGCTTTCCTATGTATTATGCCTTGGAAAAGCCACTTATTCGGATAATGAATATGAAAGGATAGCACTTGGAACATCATTTGGCCAGTTTATACCTTACATAATAATTCTTGTTGCCATAGCTTTTGTGCTTTATAAGTTCAGAAGAAGTGAAAAAACAGGAACCGCTATGGTTTATAAGATAAGTGAACCGATCATCAGAATAGGGCTTACCATTCCGTTTGCACTTATGTTTGGTATAGTGTTTATGACAATAAGTGAGGTTGCCGACGATTTCTGGCTTTTCTTTGGAATGGCCATTGGAACGGTTATTGTGCACGGTGCGATCGAGGCTTTCTTTACAGGCGATGTAAGAAAGTGCCTTGGCCACAAGATACAGCTTCTTATAGAATATGTGGCAGCAGTTCTTATAGCATTAATATTTATCTTCGACGTATTCGGTTACGACACCTACTTCCCGAAAGAGAAGAATGTTTCTACCATTTCCGTTGATTATGACAACTTTAATGTTACAAGCTATCCTTATTATACTTCAACATATATGGGTTATAATTATTTAAGCGATAGTCTGATGTATACCGAAGGAACAGACCAGTTTAAACTTATTTACAACATGGCTGAGGCTGCTTCCAAATATAATAAGAAAGATGACACAGATAAGGCAAAAAGCATCTTTTACAATAACGGTGAGGAATGTACTCTTCTAAGTGATTATAACGGTGGTACACTTACGGTAGACTTTTACACAAAGAGGGGCGACAGAGTCTGGAGAAGTTACAAGATTAATGAAGATGAGAATATGCAGCCTTATATTGCGGCAATATACGATGACGTCGTTTTAAAAAAGAAATTCTTTGAAGTCTTTAACATCGAAAAGTCAAACAGTGAAGTTAAATTTAGAGGTCTGACCATATTAAACTTTATCGGAGAAGAAAACAAAGATGTATACTAAAGCAAACTAGAAATTTAGAACAGAGAGTACAGCGAGTTTATAAAGATTTTAAAGCAGGAATATCTTGAACTTGGTTATGATACCATAAGAAACGAAGTTCCTGTATTGTCCGGGTTATTTAACGGGTTCCTCTCAAATGAAGGAGTAAACACTTTCGCTTATTATAGATTTGATGTATACAGCAGTATGACAAAGGCCGTTGCTTTTATAAATGAGCATTTCAAAGGCATTTCCATTGAAGAA
>JAILFQ010000307.1 GCA_024697505.1 Lachnospiraceae bacterium | reverse complement strand
TCTGGCGTCTTACGGCTTTAAGCCCCGGGCTTGCGTCATCCGCAATTTCCTCTTCGGAAATTATGCACCTTTGTATCTCGTTGTTAAGGGGAGAAAGGGGTGCAAGAAGGTTAAAACGCTCCGCAAGGGAGTCCTCACCTGTATCTTCTCCGGTTGTGCCGTAGCTTTTAACCCTTAAGGTTGCGGTAAGCACGGAACTTATTTTAAGAAGCTCCGAAGCCAGTAATGATGAGCCCACTTCCAAAAGTTTTATTGCTCCTCTTATATCCGGAACGCCGTTAAAAGAGAGACTTCCCTTCTTATATATCCTTGAAAGGGCATCTCTTGTTTCCGCCTGAGCGGTTTTAATTTTCTCAAGATCGGACATAGGCTTTAATTTGGCGCAAAGATTTCTTCCAAGTTCAGACCCTGCCTGGTTCTTAAGCATTTCTATTATTTTGTAGTATTCAAGTGTTTTTAAAGCTCTGTCGTTCATTGTATAACTCTTTCTATTATTTTACGGGCCACACATGGCGGTGCAACTGTCCTTCGATCCTCATGCCTTCAAAATTATTCTGTCTTAAGGCTTCGTAAAGAACAATGGCGACCGAATTTCCAAGATTTAAAGATCTTATATCTCCGACCATCGGAATCCTTACACAGGTGTCCTGATATTCAAGAAGTATTTCTTCCGGTATTCCGGCGCTTTCCTTGCCAAACATTATGTAGCAGTCCGGCTCGTAGGCCACCTCTGTGTATGCGTGCTGTGCCTTTGTTGTAGCCATGTAAAGCTTTGCCCCGGGATTCTTATTAAGGAAATCCTGAAAATTCTCGTAAACATGAAGGTCTACGTTTTTCCAATAATCCATTCCCGAGCGTTTAACATATTTGTCATCAAGTGAGAACCCAAGAGGTTTAATAAGATGCAGTCTTGTTCCCGTTGCAACACAGGTTCTGCCTATATTTCCCGTATTAAGCGGTATCTCGGGTTCGTGTAAAACTATATTCATCATATCTGTAAAATCTTCTATCTTTAATTATTTTTACTATGTTCACTCATAAATACCTCAATACGGTCCAGGGCCTTTTTAAGGTTTTCTATGGAATAAGCATAGGAAATTCTGAGGAAACCTTCACCGCAGTCCCCAAAAGCTGTTCCCGGTACTACCGCAACCTTTTGCTCTTTAAGAAGAGAAGTTGCAAATTCGTCGGAAGTCATACCTGTGCACTTAATGCTTGGGAAAACATAAAAAGCTCCAAGAGGCTCAAAGCAGGTAAGCCCCATTGAGTTAAGGCGTTCAACCAGATATCTTCTTCTCTGGTCGTAGGCTTCTCTCATGGTGCAAACATCCTTATCACCGTTCTTTAAAGCTTCCACAGCGGCGTACTGGCTGTTTGTAGGAGCGCACATAATGGCAAACTGGTGCATTTTTATCATTTGCTTAATGATCTCTGCGGGACCGCATGCATAGCCAAGTCTCCAGCCCGTCATTGCATAGGACTTGGAAAAACCGTTAATTACAATGGTTCTTTCCTTCATTCCCGGTAATGATGCTATGGAAACGTGGTCTCCGCTGTAGGTAAGCTCCGAATAGATCTCATCGGAAATTACAAAAAGGTCTTTTTCCTTTACAACTTCCGCAATCTCTTCAAGATCTTCCCTGGTCATTATGCTTCCGGTAGGATTGTTAGGGAAAGGCAAAATAAGGATTTTCGTCTTATCCGTAACTGCCGCAAGCACCTGTTCCTTCGTAAGTCTGAACTCATTTTCTTCTTTAAGTTCTATTGTAACCGGAACTCCGTCTGCCATAACAACGCAAGGCAGGTAAGAAACATAACTTGGCTGAGGGATTAAAACTTCGTCTCCCGGGTCCAGCAT
Organism: Lachnospiraceae bacterium; assembly: GCA_024697505.1. Lineage (GTDB taxonomy): Bacteria > Bacillota > Clostridia > Lachnospirales > Lachnospiraceae > JAILFQ01. The sequence goes on along the minus strand of JAILFQ010000307.1, from coordinate 2,901 downwards.
TACTCTGCAGGCAACGTCTATCGCCTCACTGCCGCCCACCGTAACGAGCACCTCCCCGTCCGCCTTGTAGTCAAGTGCAAAACGTCTTCTGAGGTAATTTGTTATTTCAACCTTTAATTCCTTAAGGCCTGCGTTGGAAGTATAAAAGGTTTTTCCATGTTCAAGAGAATAAATGCCTTCTTCTCTTATATGCCATGGTGTATCAAAATCCGGTTCTCCCACACCAAGGGAGATGGCATCTTTCATTTCGCTTACAATATCAAAAAACTTTCTTATGCCTGAAGGCTGAATATCGGTTATTTTCTTTCCGAGGGGATTTCTCATGGGGTTATTAACATCCTTTCGTCTTCTTTTGCTTCACCTACAAGAGGCATGCCATGCTCTTTATACTTTCTGAGTACAAAATTTGTGGCACAGCTTACAACCGCTTCCAGCGGGGAGAGCTTTTCCGCAACAAAATTTGCTATTTCCCTCATACTTCTGCCTTCTATAATAACCGCAAGGTCATAATTGCCGGAAACAAGGTAACAGGTTGTAACTTCTTCAAACCTGTATATCCTCTCCGCGATTTTATCAAAACCCTGCCCGCGCTGTGGAGTAACCTTAACTTCAATAATTGCCGTAACTCTTTCATTTTCGAAGCAGTCCCAGTTAATAAGTGTAGGATATCCGCAGATCACGTGGTTTTCTTCCATTTCTTTGATATTCTTTTCAATTTCCTCTTCTGTGGAACCAAGCATCATAGCAAGCTCCTTTGCAGTAAGCTTGCTGTTTTTATCTATAGCCTTTAAGATTTTTTCTTTCATTTTTCCGGTCTCCGTTCTTTTTTAATAATGATGTTTCCTTACTCTGTCCTTCTTCTTCCGCCCTTTGCCACGTAATAATCGTCTGTTCTGTTAGGCTCTAAGTATCTTTTGTCTTCACCGTTAACCAGAACTCTGTCGTTTCCGGCGGTAATAAGGCCTATGGTTTCTGCAAAGAATCCTGCTTCTTTAAGATCTTCCTTTATTTCATCGGGATTGCTGCAAATAAACACAAGCCCTCCGTCTCCTCTTAACTGATAAGGATTAACATCAAAAAATTCCGTTATTTCAACTGTTTCCTGTCTGATTGGTATTAAAGGAAGCTTTATTTCAGCACCCAGAGAAAGCCTTTCAAGAAGTTCCCATATAGCGCCGAAAACCCCGCCCTCAGATACATCATGCATCAGGGTAATGCCATTACCTGCAAGGATCTGAGCCGCCCCGGCGGTAAATATGTCCTCACACATTTTTTCCGCTTTTTCTATAAACTCATACGTATACCTTGCATGTATTTCTTCCTTATATTCCCGGGCAAGCATTGAGGTTCCTGCACATCCCGCAAACCCGGCCATCATCAGATAATTGGTTGTCCCCTCATCGGGGCAGACCGCGACTGCAGCCTCCGGAGCCATAGGACTTACCTCATTTCCAAAAGCTGTTACCGTTACTACCGTTTCCATAACACCGGCTGTAATGGTGTTTCCGGAAACTATTTTAACTCCCGCTTTTTTGGCCGCAAAAACAGCTTCATCCAAAGTCTCTTTTATAATATCTTCCTTGGTGTTCTCAGGAAAAGTAAGGGAAAGAGCAGCATACTCCGGTTTCCCAAATGATGCCGCAAGAGAATTGCAGGCTCTGGCAAAAGCCAAAAGAGCAACTCCCTTTTCGTTGCCGCAAACCGTTGCAACAGACACCTTTTCATACTCATTTTCCCGCACAGCAAACAGACCGGCATCGTTTCCGACCCCGGCTTTGAATTTACCTGTAACACCAGACTTATTCAATTTATTGATAACCGAACGCTTAAGTACGGCTTCCGGAAGTTTTCCCAAGATAACCACTCCCATTTGACTTTTTATTCTTGTCTGCTACAATTTATACAAGATAGGACAATACCATAGGTACTACCATGGCTATAATTAATATGAGCACGATAATACTGGCATATAATCTCTTCTTTTTCCTGTTCATATACTCTCCGTTTCGAAAGCGAGAATAAAACATGATACCCGTTTTCTTTATTTTAGTTATTATATTTACGGTCTGGTTTCGTTACGAATCCAAAAAGACCGGTAATACACATGATGATGCGCTTGATTCCTACCTTGAGAAAGAGGCTAAAGCCAATCTTACACGCAAGAAGGATATTTCAAGCCTTAATTATATTACCATTCCGGAAGAATGTCTTAAAAAACACCCGGGAACAGACCCCGAAATAGACTACTATGAGGACAGACTTAACAAGCTTTCCGAAAAAAAGATCGTAAACCTTACAGGGCTTACAAATACAGAATTAAAACTGACCTATGGCGCCCCAAATCTTACGGCACTTTCTTCCTATGACGATAACTTTATAGACCTTGCCCGTTCCGTTTACAAGCTTGGCAGGCTTCTTCTTGAAGCCGGTTTCAGGGAAGACGCAAAGAACATGCTCTCCTTCGGCATAAGCTTTGGTACGGATGTTAGTGCTAATTATACCCTACTTGCCGGGATTTATAAAGAAGAAAATGATAAAGGCTCTGTTCAGGAGCTTATTGACAAAGCAGAAGCCCTTAACTCCCTGACCAAGGCCAAGCTCATTAACGATCTTTACGACATCCTGGACACACTTCCTTAAGCGGGCACACTGTGCACTTTGGCCTTCCGGCAATGCAAACGCTGCGCCCCAGTCTTATTATATGGATATTGTACAATATCCAGTAGTCTTTATTTATAATACCATATAGCTCTTCTTCTATCTTAACCGGGTCGTCGGACTCCGTAAGACCAAGAAGATTTGTAATTCTCTTTACATGAGTATCCACAACAATACTTGGAATACCGTAAACATTCCCTCTTATAACATTGGCTGTTTTTCTTCCCACTCCGGGAAGAGAGG
>JAILFQ010000301.1 GCA_024697505.1 Lachnospiraceae bacterium | reverse complement strand
TTCTTGTGATTCCGTGGTGAGACTGAATAAAGTTCACCTTAATTTCTTCGGTTACGGTTGCTGTGTGGCTTTCGTCGAAGACCATGGTTACATTAAATTCTTTTGTAATGTAATCGTATGGGTCCGAGTCGTTGTACTCCGCAGCGGAAACAGCGTTAAGCGGCATAAGCAGAAAGCAGAGCATTAAGCAAAGCATTAAAACAGGTGCCGCAAGTGTTTTTTTAAACCTCATTAAAAGCTCACCTTCACATTCTCACGCTCTGTGGCATCTGCTACTTCAAACATAGGCTGCTTTTCGAAATGGAAGATGCCTGCAATGATATTGCTTGGGAAAACCATAATAAGGTCATTAAAGTTACGAACAACGGCATTGTAGAATTTTCTTGCGTTTGCAATATCTTCTTCTACTTTACGAAGCTGCTCCTGTAAGTCCACAAAGTTTGTGTTTGCCTTTAAATCCGGATAGTTTTCTGCCAAAGCAAAAATGCTCTTAACAGCTCCGCTTAATGCGGCTTCGTTCTGAATACGTTCTCCCATGTTCTTTGAGTTGCCGGCTGCGTTTCTTGCGGCAATAACCTTTTCAAGGGTCTCGCTTTCGTGTTTTGCGTAGCCTTTAACCGTTTCAACCAGGTTAGGGATCAGGTCGAAACGTTTCTTTAAATAAACATCCATAGTTGAAAAAGCTTCTTCAACCTTGTTTTTGCTGCGTACCATTTTGTTGTAGCAGGCAATTACCAAAATTACTAAAAGAACAATAACTCCAATTATTATGTAAGGCATATTTTTCTTATCCTCCTCGGAAAATATAATATAGTTATCTTCAGAGTACTATAATTTTAACGATTAGACAAGAGTCGAAAGTACGGATTTTCGCTTCTTGCAGGGCTATATTTGTCTTTTTTGTTTTTCTTGACTTTCCCTTTCGTAAATAGGAAAATTAAATAAAAAAAGAAAGGGGATTTTTATGTATAACGTTAGAAATGTAGCTGAAGATATATGGTGGCTGGGCGCATCCGACAGACGCCTTGAGCTTTTTGAAAATGCTTATCCGGTACCGGAGGGCATGTCTTACAACAATTACCTGATAATGGATGAAAAAACATGTCTTATGGATGGCATTGATGATGCCGTTACAAGACAATTTATGGAGAACCTGGAGCAGGTCCTTAAGGGAAGAAGTCTGGACTATATGGTGGTGCAGCACATGGAACCGGACCACTGTTCAGCAATTCCGGAGCTTCTTTTAAAGTACCCGGATATGAAGATCGTTGCTTCGCAAAAAGCCATACAAATGATAGATCAGTTTTATCATTTGAAAGTGGACGGCATTGTTGTAAAAGAAAAGGATACTCTTTGTCTTGGAAAACACACTTTAAACTTTATAGGAGCACCGATGGTACACTGGCCGGAAGTAATAATGACGGTGGATTCCTGCACCGGAGCCTTTTTCTCTGCGGACGCGTTCGGAAGTTTCGGAGCCCTTGGCGGAAACCTTTTTGCGGACGAAGTTGACTGGGAAAAGGATGTTTTGGATGAAGCAAGGCGTTATTATGTAAATATAGTTGGAAAATACGGAAACATGGTCACTGCTGTACTGAATAAAACTGCCGCTTTTGATATTAAAATGCTCCTTCCTTTACACGGATACATTTGGAGACAGGATCTGGGAAATATTTTGGATTTATATAAAAAGTGGGCGACATTTACGCCTGAGCGAAATTCTGTTGCAATTTTCTACGGATCTGTTTACGGAAATACAGCAAATGCGGCGGATGTACTTGCCGGAAAGCTTGCAGAACGTGGAATAAGAAACGTAAAAGTACTTGATGTTTCAAAAACTCATGTGTCTGTGCTGCTTTCGGAAGCTTTCCGTTATTCAACTCTTGTTTTTGCAAGTGCAACCTATAACGGGGAAATCTTCGATAATATGTATAATTTCCTTGTGGATATTAAAAACCACAATCTTGCAGGCAGAACTGTGGGAATTATAGAAAACGGAACATGGGCGCCGGTTTCCGGCAGAAAGATAGCAGAAATCGTATCAGGCCTTAAAAATATGACAATTCTTGAACCTACGGTTTCCATAACCTCTTCCTTAAACGAGGTTTCCATGGATCAGTTGGAAACACTTGCGGCGGCCTTAGGGGAAGCCCTGCATTAACTCAGATTGAAGTTTATGGAACCGAAAGCGAGTCTTAAGGTTTGGTTTAAAAATTTAAAGTAAAACTTTAAAATCTCCCTTGACAAACTAAAATTATGCTGGTAATATCTAGTCAGAATTTAAAAATTTAAAGTAACACTTTAAATTGCTGCCAACATAAAATCATAGTTTGAGATGGGGAGGTTTTTTATGGAAAATGCGGCTGAAAAGAAAAAAGACAGAAAAAGTGCAAAAGTTTACTTTGCAGAGTTTTTATCATTTGTGCTGGTAATGATAGTTGTGCTTAAAGCAGTGGATGTGGTACGGCTTATTTGTGTAGACGAAAGCGAATACGAGATAAAGTACGAAAAGCTGGAGGATTATCCTCAGGCGGGACAGGTATACAACCTTTATATAAAAGGGGAAAACAAAACTCAGGTTGACCGGAACGAATACGCTCTTTTAGATAAGAATGGCAACACGGATTACAAGTATTGCCATATAATGAGGGTAACAAACAAATTTTTGTATACCGCGCTGATATGCGCCATGCTTTATCTTGTTATTAAGATATACATGATTTCCTGCAGCGGAAATCCTTTTACAGCAGGGAACATAAAGCTTGTAAGAGCTATCTGCAAACTTCAGATCGCAGTTGCCTTTGTACCGGAAATAGTAAGAAAAACAATGTCTCTTATCAAATTTAATTACATATATTCAGTAATGGAGATGGAGAGGATCTATATGATCGGGATTGCGATTATCATTTGCGGAATCGGCTATATCTTTGAAAAAGGTCTGGCCCTCAAAGAAGATATGGATACAATTGCTTAAGGAGGGAAAGTATGGCTATAATAGTAAGACTGGACCGAATGATGGCGGACCGCAAAATGTCACTTAACGAACTGGCGGAAAAGGTTGGAATGACAAATGTAAATATGTCCAACCTTAAGACCGGTAAAATGAAGGGTATAAGGTTTGAAACCCTTGACGCAATATGCAAAGCTTTACAGTGCAGCCCGGGAGATATTCTGGAGTACGAAGAAGACGCTGTAAAATAGAGGCGGATCGGGAATAACTTTGATAATAAAGTTGAATTTATTGGAATTGTATTTATAATATAAAGTAGCTAAATATTTGAAGAGAAAAACGGAGAGAAATAATGGGAGACAAAAATATTATATTAACAGGCGACCGTCCTACAGGCCGTTTGCACCTTGGACACTATGTGGGTTCGCTAAAACGCAGAGTTGAACTGCAAAATTCCGGGAAATATGACGATATCTACATTCTGATAGCAGATGATCAGGCGCTTACAGATAACGCAGATAATCCAAGAAAGATAAGAGACAATATTGTAAATGTTGTTTTAGACTATCTTTCTGTGGGAATAGACCCGAAAAAGACAACGATATGCGTGCAGTCTGCGCTTCCTGCTCTGCATGCTCTTACATTTTATTATACAAATCTGGTAACTACCGCACGCCTTTCCAGAAATCCTACGGTAAAATCCGAGATTCAAATGAGAGGTTTTGCGGAAGAAGGCCTTCCTACAGGATTTTTTATTTATCCTGTTTCGCAGGCAGCAGATATTACAGCGTTTAACGCCAATGTTGTACCGGTTGGAGAAGACCAGTTGCCTATGTTGGAACAGGCAAGGGAAATTGTAGAGAAATTTAACAGGATTTACGGAGAAACCTTAGTTCTTCCGACTGCAATGATACCTGAAAATGAAATGCAAAGAAGACTTCCGGGAGTGGACGGAAAGGCAAAAATGAGCAAGTCCTTGGGAAACTGCATTTACCTCTCCGACGATTCCAAAACTGTTAAAAAGCAGGTAAACGGAAGAATGTTTACGGATCCGACACATCTTCAGATTACGGACCCGGGCCATACCGAAGGAAACGTTGTGTTTACATATCTTGATGCTTTATGTAATGACGGACACTTTGCAGAATACTTACCGGAATATGCAAACCTGGAAGAAATGAAGGAACATTACAGAAGAGGCGGACTTGGAGACGGAACGTGTAAGAAATTCCTTATAAACATACTTGAAGAAACCCTTTCTCCTATAAGAGCCGAAAGAGCAAAGTGGGAAGCGGATATTGACTCAGTGTATGACATTATTAAAGAGGGAACAGAAAAAGCAATTGAAACCACCAATGAAACACTTGCCAGAGTCAGAAAAGCGATGAAGATCGATTATTTTGAGGACCGTTCCATTATCGGTGAGTGGAAAGAACTTTTAAAACATTAAAAAGAAGACACCTTTTGAGGTGAAAAAAGACCCTGTCAGGTTTTAGCCCGACAGGGTCGAATTTTATTAACCTATATTACTGAGCAGTGTAACCGCCGTCGATGAGGAGGTTAAATCCTGTAACGAACTCGTTCTCGATAAGGAAGATAACGCCATGTGCGATTTCTTCGGAAGTACCGAGACGTCCGAGTGGGTGAAGGGAAATAAGGTATTTAATTCCTTCTTTACCCATTGTATCCTCATTAACCATGCCTGTTGTGATGTAGCCCGGGTTAACTGTGTTAACACGTATGCCGTCCTTTGCAAGAGCAAGTGCGGAAGACTTTGTAAGAATGTTTACGCCGCCTTTTGCTGCGTTGTATGAAGGGATAAGAGGATCTCCAATAAATCCTTCGATTGAGGAAGTACTAACGATAGCGCCTCCCTTACCCTGCTTCTTCATCTGAATGGCAGCGTACTTAATACCATAGAATACACCATTGAGGTTGATGTCGATCACCTTGCGGAAATCGTCACCGCTCATCTGGTCAACTGTTCCCTGAATGCCAATGCCGGCATTGTTGAACATGATGTCAAGAGAACCAAACTTTTCTACTGCAAAATCAACGAGCTTCTTTACATCCTCTTCTTTGCTGGTATCTGTCTGAACATATATCACATCGGAAGAAATCTTTTTAAGCTGTGCTTCTGCTTCAGCGCCACGCTGTGCGTTACGACCTGAAATAACTACCTTTGCACCCTTTTTAAGAAGTGCTTCTGCGGTTGCAAGACCGATACCGGAAGTGCCACCTGTTACAATTGCTGTTTTACCATTAATTTCGAACATAGATGTTCCCCTTTCTACATTATAAAGTTAAGATTATAGTATGCTCTCCGAAAAAGATTGTCAATAAAAAAACGAACTTTTTGTTTTGAGTTTCCGGGGGCGTTTTTCAGGGGAAATCCGCTATTATAAGAGTAAGAATTCAACCGGAGAGCACAGGAATCTAAGATAAAGTACATATGTAATGTTTTTTATTATTGACATTAAATGTAGATAACGATTATAATAGAAAACATAAAAGATACAAGAGGACGTACATTATGAAAAAAGCCGCATATAATATAGTAACGACAACAGAAGAAATCCTTAAAAACATGGGAGAGCAGATAAAACTGGCAAGACTTCGCAGAAACTTACCTGCGGAGTTGGTTGCAGAGCGTGCGGGGATCAGCAGGGCTTCTCTGTGGAAGGTGGAATCAGGTAATCCTGCTGTAGCTATGGGAATATATGCGGCTGTTCTGCATGCACTTAATAATATGGACAAGGATTTACTGCTTGTTGCCAAAGATGATGAATTCGGCAGACAGATGCAGGATCTAAACCTTATGACAAGAAAACGTGCTACACGGAGGAAAAAATAATGGCAGGAGAAGACAAAACAATTCTCGTATACGATGATTTTTCGTCCGGGGCGCCAATCCTTTTAGGAAGGCTTTATGTTGTGGTGATAAAGGGTGGAGAATCCTATTCGTTTGAATATGACAATGGATGGAAGTTATCACCGTTATATGATGTTAATCCGGTTCCTTATGGTGATGAACTTTCATTATTGGTTGATGATAAAGATAACAGCATTTCAATCCCGCTTGCAACAAGTATTGCTCCAAGATTTGGAATAACGGCAGAAAAGGCAGAAAAGCTTGCAGAAGAGATTCAGATGGTAGTAAAGAGTAACTGGGAGCGTATGGCTAAAGAGTGTGGATTATCACGGGGACAGATAGAAAATATGAGACCGGCGTTCAATAATTAGGATGTAAGAAGAGAGAAGATTAATTTTCTCTTCTTAATATACCGATATATTGCATATAGGTATACTGCACTTTTAAGGGAGGGCGGCCATGAAGATTCAAAATACAAAGTTTTTCGTTGGAGATCAAAATCAAAAGCCAATGAATAAAACGGGTTCAAAGTTTGCAAAACAGAGCGGCGTGGTCGATCCGGTCACAGCGAAAAAAGACAGTGCAAAGAAAAGAGCGTTGAAGATCGTCGGTGATGCGTTTTCGAATGAGCGTAAAATAGATAATGATATTACTTCAAGAAGAGAGAAGATCGGCGAATTATTAAATAAGATCGGAGATGCACGTAAGTCTATAGGTGCGCTGGAAAAAAGCAGAGCCGAATTCAGAGATTTTTACGGAGTGGCAGAGGACAGTGATGAAGAACTTGATTTGAAATTGTTGGAAAAAGAGTTCAGAAAAGATATGCCCGGAAGCAAAGTGCAGCTAACTGCCGAAGAAAACGCAAGACTTAAGGAAATCAAAGAAAACGGCTTATCCGAATACCAGCAGAGATCCATGGAACTTTTGGAGTTTGAATCGCCTTTTTTGGAAGAAGCGTATGAGGCGGAAAAAAGCATATATGACGAAGAGCGCGTAATAAGCGGAATAAAGCTCGAAAGGCTCAAACACCATGCTATCCTCGATGCAGCGAAGCAGGCTGATGAGATTATGGACGAGGCCTCCAAAGAGATTGTAAAGATGATAGTCGATGAGGCAAAAGAAAACATCGACAAAAAGGCCGAAGAAGAAAAAGAAAAAGCGAAAGCGGAGAAGGAAAAGAAGGAAGAACTCGAAGAAAAGGCGGAATCAGCCAAAGAAAAACGGAAAGCAAATGAAAAACTTACCGAGGAGCTGATCGAGAATGCATCGGAAGCAACAACTATTGCCAATGATGTTCGGGAAGCCCAGCAGGAAGTAAAGGAAATGCTTAATAAAATGAAGCTGATCGAAGATGACATCAAAGGATCGGCGGTTGATGAGAACCTATAGAAAAAGAGGTACCCGAAACGGTACCTCTTTTTTACGCGTGCAGAAGATGGGGCGCACGAGGTCCGGGGGACCTCGGTTATGCGCGGACCGAAGCGGAGCGTAGACCTTGAACCATTTTCTACAGCCCCCAAAATAAAGTAAACAGGAGGATGTAGCACCAACATAATCGGGGGTCAAAGATTTTTGCGTAGTTTGAAATCGGAAAGATTGATTTGATTATTGATAAATGTTAAACTTAAAAGCAGTATGTGTACGGATGCTTCTAATACAAGTGTATTTACAAGTATAAATGATATTATTTTGAATATA
>JAILFQ010000282.1 GCA_024697505.1 Lachnospiraceae bacterium | reverse complement strand
CCAACTAATATGAACAGAATAACCAAAATGAACAAAATAAGCAAGGGGAATTTGTACAGGAAATGTAGAATATAAATGAATGTATGTGCTTAAATCAAGGCTTGCGAGGGACAGTAAAATAGAATAAAAAAAGATGTGGTTAACTGAACCACACCCGCAAAATAATTATTAAGTTTAAAGTCGGGGTGACAGGATTCGAACCTGCGACCTCCTGATCCCAAATCAGGCACTCTAGCCAAACTGAGCCACACCCCGGTCTCTTTATTTCCGGTGCGCTGTCTCACAACGCAAGTAGCATTATATAAAAGAATTTTTTCATTGTCAACAAAAATTTGAAAGATTTTTAAAATTTTTGAAGATTCATGCTCTACTCCCTTAAAACCTGCTGCTTGCGCCATCATTTCAGACATTATTCCACTCTGAAGATCTCAAATCTGTACTTCTTTTTTCCGTTACTTCCTAAATTGTCTTCTATTGTAAGAATTCCATAAGTCGGGTAACCGTCTGCCTGGCGAGGGTTGGAAATACTTCCGGGGTTAAAGATATCCACTCCGTTTATCTTATCTTCAAAGGGAACATGAGTATGTCCAAAGAAGGCTATATCCGCCCCTTTTCCCTTTGCAGCCTCTGCTATCAATTTAGGATTTGCTCCCCAGTACCTGTGGCCGTGGGTCATAAAAATCTTTATCCCGTCATAGTCTGCAAGATTGTCGCTTTCATATGTCCTGTCAAAACCGTCGCAGTTACCCCGCACAAAGGCACAAGGCACTCCCACAAGACAACGTATCTCTTCATCCTGCCCGCAATAGTCTCCGAGTTCTATGGCAAAGTCTATATGCCCTGCGCTTTTTAAAGCTCTTTCAAGATTTCCCAGATACCTGTGGGTATCGCTGAACACAAGGATTCTTAACATAACTTTGCTATTTCTCCCTTCATTGCAAGAAGGGCCTTTCCTCTGTGGCTTATTTTGTTCTTCTCTTCCATGGAAAGTTCTGCGGTTGTCTTGTTAAACTCAGGCACCATAAAGATAGGATCGTAGCCAAAGCCGTTCTCCCCCTTTATTTCGTAACCTATATACCCTTCAATCGTTGCACGCTTTACAAGAGAATTTCCGTCCTTATCGCAAAGTGCGATGGCACATACAAAGCGGGCACTTCTCTTCTCAAGGGGAACATCCTTTAGCTTATCCAGAATATAATTATTCTTTATATCATAGCTTGTATCTTCTCCGAGAAAACGGGCGGAATATATTCCCGGTGCTTTATCCAGGTAATCCACTTCCAGACCGGAATCGTCCGCAAGGACAAACTCTCCCGTAAGCCTTGCAATAGCGGAGGCTTTAATTACCGCATTCTCTTCAAAGGTCTTTCCGTCTTCCACAATATCCGCTTTTATCCCTGCATCCTTAAGGGATAAGACTTCCACGTCAAGATCCTTTAATATTTCTCTTATTTCCTTCATTTTGTTTTCGTTTGATGTTGCAAAGATTATCTTTTTCATACCCGCTCCCGTGTGCTCAGTGTGATGTTTTAATCCTCTATACTTATCTTCGGCCCACACATATCTCACTGCAAAAATCCCAGCATACTCCGTATTTATCCATAAGACTTCCGCTGATAAGACCGTTGTTTTGGGTTAAAGATAAATTGCTTTTTCCGTCTGCCACAAGTACGTTATAGCATTTTTCAAGTTCATTGTAGTCTTCATCAACAACTGTTACTTTTGCTGATGGCAAAATATTACCGGATTCCGCATCACAGATAACAATCTTATTGTCTGTCGCTCCTTTTGCAAGGATATTCTTAACGGAATCAAAAAGTATTTTATCACAAAAAATTCCCGAAAAATAGTTTTTTACTTCTTCAAGCTCTTTTTCTACCATAAAAGAATAGTAAACAGCGTCATGAGTGCCCTTTACAAATTTCCATACAACTCCGAACCTGTCCTTACATATGTCCGCACCGGCGGATACTCCTAAATTATCCGCAATTTTCGGAAGCCTGCTTTCATCACTTGTAACCACAGTAAACACATGGCTGAAAGGCATTGAACAAATGGGTTGTTCAAAGCCGAGCGCAGCCATAAGCAGGTCGCTCATTATAATGCTAAAAGAAAAGCCGTTATAGTCCAGGGTAAGAATGGCTTTTTCCACCATTTTTTCTCCCTGCTCCGAAAAATTCATCTGCTTTGTTTTTGGGCTTTCACCATAAGTTGTAATTTTTACATCTTTAACCGTAAAAATTGAACTGTAATACTCTATAGCCTCAATACAATTACCGTATAATTCCATTTCAGGAAATACTTTC
>JAILFQ010000269.1 GCA_024697505.1 Lachnospiraceae bacterium | reverse complement strand
TAAACAACAAATGTTAACGCCTCTGTAAGAGGGAATATGTACCAGAAAAACCTTGCAGGCAGGAAACTTGCTCCAATTGCCGCAGGAATAAGTATTACAGCCCCCCTTAACGTCTCAATAAGATAAGCGGTCTTTTCCTGTTCGCAAGATTGATAGTAGTTGCAGAGCAAAATATTTATTCCGGCGAAGAAAGCACCCACAGAATACACTCTTAACGCAAATGATGTATTTGTTACTGCTTCTCCGTTTACACCAAAAAGCATGCACATTGCCTGAGGACAGAACTCAATGAACAAAATTATGGCACCACCAACACCGATTCCGGATAAGAAGCCAATCTTTCTGAGCTCCTTCTTGCCTCTTTCGTTTTCTTCACCATGATAAGTGGAAGCCAAAGGCTGCATTGCTCTTGCTGTTCCTTCGTAGAGATAAAGAATAAGATAAGATGTGTTTTGAAGCACATCAAAAACCGCAACCGATTCCTCACCGCCGCTTTTCATAAGAAGGTTGTTGCAAATGAGGAAGAAGAGCATCTGCCAAAGATAGGTAACACTCGTTCCAAAACCAAGTTTGAAACAGGAAAATGCCTGCCCGAGGCTTTCTTTAACCTTAAATGTAACTCTTAAATTGTGCTTCTTACTTACAAGACCGGGTATATATATTGCAATTGCAATAACCTGCCCGAAACTTGTTGAAAGAGCGGCACCTCTGGTTCCAAGCCCAAGCACAAGAACAAAGAAAATGTTAAAGAAAATATCGCATATATTACCTGTAACTGATCCTACTGCCGCCAGTTTCTGGTTTTCGTCGTTTCTTAGATAATAGTTGAATATATTTGAGAAATAAAAAAGCGGTGTTGACGCAACAAGTATTTCAAGATACTGTTTTGTGGCAACATAAACCGCTCCGTCTTCTTTTACGGTACCAAGCACTTTAAGCAAAGGGTCCATAAAAATAAGCCCGAGGACTGCGGTAAGCACACTAAAAAAGAGTGCTGTAAGCGAAATTATGCTATAATTAGCCCGGGCTTCATCTTTCTTTCCCTTGCTCAGCAGATTGGAAAAGCGCACCGTACCGCCCACACCGAAACCATGGGCCATAGTGCAGTTTATCATATAGACCGGAAGAATAAAACTTATAGCCGCAAGTCCGGTTGTTCCGAGACGCTGTCCAACAACAACCGCATCCGCCATATCGCTTAAAGCCCAGCCAAGGCTGGAAACTATTGCCGGCCCAAACAATCTGCCAAACATGGAATTTGTAAATTTATATTTTTGTTTTTCAGTAACAGCCATTTTTTCTACTCGATGGTGAGAATATCTACAAAGCCTGTTACATCAAATACATCGTATACTTCTTCATTGGCATTGTGAATAACCATCGTCCCCTGTTTATTCATTACCTTCTGCGCAGATAAGAGAACTCTGAGTCCGGCAGAAGAAATGTATTCAAGACCTTCAAGGTCAAATACAAGATCTGTAACATCATTAAGAGATGTCTTAAGCTCAGTCTCAAGAAGCGGCGCGGTCGTGGTATCTATTCTTCCGGATACAGATACGGTAAGCTTGCTTCCGTCAAGCTTCTTGTTAATTTCAATATTACTAGCCATGTTCTTTTTTCTCCTTTTTTAAACACCAGCGATGATGTTTTCCTTTTTTGCTACTTTATCATTATATACTATTTTCCGGAATTTATAAACTTTAAAGTTTTAAGTCCTTAGAATCATTCGGACGACCGGGAACACCGGCAGCCGCTACGTCTTCCAACTCGTCGTCGCTAAGTTCCTTACCGTCTTCGCATGAAATTCCAAAGAGTCTCTTTTTCAATTTTTCCTTAAGGTCGGTTTCCTTCGAAAAGTCTGCCTCCTTAAATACCTCTTCAATAGTTTTCATAGGCGTTTTCTCCATAAATATACTTCACTTGTAAATCTCTATGCAGATTTACACACATTCTACCACTTTTACCGAAACTAATAAATCTTATTGTAAATTCTTTGCCTTAACTCTGGCTATGTCAGCCTCCGTCGGTGCCTTTCCGGTTTCTATTGCTATAGCCGTAAGTTTCTCCGCTTGTCTTTGCGTAAGTTCTACCTCCGGAGAGTTACCACAGACCACAAAGTATTTGTCTGAGTCGGCATAAAATGGAACTCTTCTGATACCGGCAGCTTTATACTCATCTTCTGTGTACATATCTGCGCCTAAAAAGCCGCCTGCAATCTCATCAAGTTCTTCGTCTTCAAGAGCATCTTTCTCTGTAAGTTCAATTTTTATGTCGTAATCGTTTTCTTGTGGTTCTTCGCTCTTTATTACAAAGGACTCTCTATCTTCCATTTCCTCTCCTTTCTCGGCACTTGCCGATTAATCTTATAGATTTTCCCCCGTAAAAAGCTTTGATTCGTCTTTGACTCTCTCTGCTTTTATATACGAATACATTTTTAAAAATCCACAAGAATATCAAGATTATTTTTTTCGGCCACCTTTTTGCACTTTGCAAGAGCACGCCTAATTCTCTCGGAAACTGCTTTAGGTGATATTTTAAGCACTTCCGCTATATCCGGATTTTTCATATCCATCATATATCTCATGCTTATAATTTCTCGTTCTTCATCATTTAAATCTTCAAGGATTTTGTAAACTATCTTATTTGTATCGTCTTCTACCGCAGCATATTCATCCTCATAAGGGATGGCCTCAAGCACAGAGTCTTCCACAAGATCCGACTTGTTCGATGCGTTTTTCCTGTAAAGATCGCAAAGAAGATTTTTGGCTATTGTACAAAGCCATGTTCTCTCCCCTGCCTTGGCAGGATCATATC
>JAILFQ010000280.1 GCA_024697505.1 Lachnospiraceae bacterium | reverse complement strand
GCCTCTAAAATCCTCGTAGCCCTTGTATTTAATGTGAGCGGTATAATCTGCGTGTCCCGGACGTGCAATCCTCTCCGCATCTGTATAATCCGAACTTTTTTTATTTTCATTTGGAATAAGTATGGTAAGAGGTGTACCTGTGGTTCTTCCGTTAAAAAGGCCGGAAATGATGGTATATTTATCTTCTTCCACCCTTGCGGTAGATATTTTCCCCGC
Source organism: Lachnospiraceae bacterium (assembly GCA_024697505.1). Classification (GTDB taxonomy): domain Bacteria; phylum Bacillota; class Clostridia; order Lachnospirales; family Lachnospiraceae; genus JAILFQ01. Next base: position 2,190 of record JAILFQ010000280.1, on the reverse strand, counting down.
AGGCCTTCTAAGCAGCAATTGCCCGGCAATAAACTCTTCATCAACCTTTATTCCCGGGGCAAGGCCGTCCAAAACAACACCTATAAAAGGTCCATGGCTCTCTCCGAATAAAGTTGTTATAAGACTTGTTCCGAATGTGTTCTTCATAGACTACTCCTTAATAAGTTCCGCCATCTTTTTTCCGATTTCCTGTGCAGACATATCCCGAAATTCGAAGCTTCCGGGCTCCTGTACATAAACTGTGGATATAACACCGTTTCCTGATTTTTTATCATGTGTAACCGCGCTTACGGCCACATTAAGATCCGCCTTGCAAACCAAAGGAAGCTCAAGCTTTTTTAAAACCTTTTCAAGCCTTTCTCTTACTTCTTTTCCGCACATGATCAGCATACCAAGTCCAACCGCTTCCCCATGTAAAAGGCTGCCGTGTGATGCAACTTCAAATCCATGTCCCGCTGTATGCCCGAAATTAAGTACTTTTCTAAGGCCTGCTTCTTTCTCGTCTTCTTCAACAACTTTCGCCTTAATCTTAACGGCTTCTCCTATTATGTCCGTAAGATTGTCAAAGTCTATCTCCTTTTCAAAACTTGCAAAAGCTTTCTCATCGAAAGTAAGCGCCATTTTTACAGCTTCCGCAAGTCCGTTGGAAATCTGCCTCTTTGGAAGTGTTTTTAAAAGCTCCGGGTCTATTAAAACCTTCTTGGGTTGGTAAAAAGCTCCGACTATGTTTTTTACTCCGCCAAGATTAACAGCTGTCTTTCCACCGACTGAAGAATCCACCTGAGAAAGAACGGTTGTGGGAATGTTATAGAAGTCTATCCCTCTCATGTAAGATGCCGCACAAAATCCCGCAAGATCTCCTACAACACCTCCGCCAATAGCAACCACACAGTCCTTTCTTGTAAAATTCTCCGAAAGGAGTTTAAGTTCAACCTCTTTAAAGACCTCCAGACTTTTGCTCTCTTCTCCGGAAGGCACGGTATAAATAACGCTTTCCTTACAAAACCCGGAAAACTCTTCGGCATAATTTTTGGGAACTCCGGAATCTGTAAGAATAAATACTTTTCTGTCAAGATTTAACTCTTTTCCGGCTTCCTTAAAACATCCTTTTTCTATTATTATGTCATAACTGTTTCCTGCAAGATTTACATGTACTACCATTTTTTACCCCTATATTACAGAATTTGGTTTATATGTTCCTATAACCTTAAGTTTGGCACAATGTTTCTTAAGGGCTTTAAGAAAGATATTTTTATCGTCCGGGTCTATATATCCCTCTACCTCTGTATAAAAATAGTATTCCCAGTTCTTATCTCTTAAAGGCCTGGACTTAATGCCTCTCATGTTAAGCCCTAAATCCCCCATAATAGATATGGCTTTTGCAAGGCTTCCGGCTTCGTTTTTTACCGTAAACATAAGTATTGACGCAATGTCTTCATCATCCTTTTTCACTTCTGCCCTGGTTTTTGAAAAAACAGCAAACCTTGTTGTATTGCTTCCGGACTTGTTTATATCATGATCAATTATATTAAGCCCATAAAGTTCAGCTGTTTCCCGGCTTGCAATTGCGCCTATGGTAATGTCTCCGCCCTCTGCCACTTCCTTTGCCGCTACCGCAGTATTAAGGCTTGTAATGGAAGTATATCCGTTGTCGTATATAAACTCATTGCACTGCTCAAGTGCCTGGGGATGGCTTACAACAGTCTTTATGGTATCTTTTGTGGCTCCCTTAACTCCAAGAAGACACTGGGAAACCTTAAGCTCATAAACCCCGTTTATAAAAAGTTCTCCCTTAAACATAAGATCCAAAACATTACCCACTTCACCGGCATAGGAATTTTCTATAGGAAGAACGGCAAGCTCGCACTCTCCGTCCACAACGGCCTTATAAGCTTCTTCAAAATTTCTGTAGGAAACCCTTTTTGCCCCCGGAAATATCTTTCCTGCGGAAATTGCGGCAAATGAACCCTCAATGCCGCTGTAAGCAACTTTGGACCCCTTTATAAGAAAATGCTGATAGTTTTTTGATATATTCATTACAGATTTAATGTAATCTCTGTAATACGGTTTAAATTCATCCTTATCAATTCTTTTAAGGTTCTTTTCAACAAGGGAATTCTCTCTTGCTGCGTCAAAAATAGGCAAACCACATTCTTTTTTGTATTCGGCTATTTCTCCGGCGCATTCCAT
>JAILFQ010000043.1 GCA_024697505.1 Lachnospiraceae bacterium | reverse complement strand
CTTAAGGAACTTCAGAAGCAGGAGCGTGCTAAAGGTGGCGTTCTTGATATGGATACAGACATTGTATCTTCTCTTACATCACATGGTGCAGGTTATATCAGTGAGGAATTAAAGGACCTTGAGAAGGTTGTTGGTCTTCAGACAGATAAGCCTTTAAAGAGAGCATTTATGCCTTACGGTGGTATTCAGATGGCAGAGAAAGCTCTTACAGATAACGGTTATACACCAAACCCGGAGCTTCACAAGATCTTTACAGTATATCATAAAACTCACAACCAGGGCGTATTCGATGCATACACACCTGAGATGAGAGCAGTTAGAAAGAACAAGATTATCACAGGTCTTCCTGATACATACGGAAGAGGACGTATCGTTGGCGACTACAGAAGAGTAGCTCTTTACGGTATCGATCGTCTTATTGAAGCAAAGGAAGCAGATAAGCTTGTTTGCGGTTCAGGTTCCATGAAGGGCGAAGTTATTCGTCAGCGTGAGGAACTTACAGAGCAGATCAATGCACTTCATGGCATGAAGGAAATGGCAGCTATCTATGGCTGCGATATTTCTCAGCCTGCAAAGAATGCAAAAGAAGCTGTTCAGTGGACATACTTCGGCTACCTTGCTGCAGTTAAGACACAGAACGGTGCTGCAATGTCCATCGGACGTGTTTGCACATTCCTTGATATTTACATTGAAAGAGATATAAAGAACGGTACTCTTACAGAGTCTGAGGCTCAGGAACTTATCGACCACTTGGTAATGAAACTTAGAATGGTTAAGTTCGCAAGATGTGAGTCTTATACACAGCTCTTCTCCGGAGACCCTGTTTGGGCAACAATCGACCTTGCAGGTTCAGGCCTTGACGGAAGAAGCATGGTTACAAAGACAGATTACCGTATCCTTCATACACTTGAGAACATGGGACCTTCACCGGAACCAAACATTACAGTTCTTTACTCAAAGCTTCTTCCTGAGAACTTCAGAAAGTACTCAGCACACATCTCCATCACAACATCTTCCATCCAGTATGAGAATGATGATGTAATGAAGCCATTCTGGGGCGATGACTATGCTATCTGCTGCTGCGTATCCGCAACACAGACAGGTAAGGAAATGCAGTTCTTCGGTGCAAGAGCAAACCTTGCAAAGTGTCTCCTTTACGCTATCAACGGCGGTATTGACGAGAAGACTAAGGTACAGGTTGGTCCTAAGTTCCAGCCTATTACTTCCGAGTACCTTGATTACGATGAAGTTATGGCAAAGTATGATGCAATGATGGATTGGCTTGCAGATGTTTATGTAAACACTCTTGACATGATCCACTACATGCATGATAAGTACTACTACGAAGCATCCCAGATGTCTCTTATTGATACAAACGTTAGAAGAACATTTGCTACAGGTGTTGCAGGTTTCTCACACGTTATCGACAGCCTTTCAGCTATTAAGTACGCAAAGGTTAAGGTTATCCGTGATGAAAACGGAATTGCGGTAGACTACGAGACAGAGGGTAAGTTCCCTCGTTACGGTAATGATGATGACAGAGCAGATGAGATCGGTGAATGGCTCCTTAAGACTTTCCTTGGAAAGATCAAGAAGCACCATACATATCGTCGTTCAGAAGCTACAACATCCATCCTTACAATTACATCAAACGTTGTTTACGGTAAGGCTACAGGCTCCATGCCTGACGGAAGAAAGGCCGGCGAACCTCTTTCACCTGGTGCAAACCCTGCATACGGCGTAGAAGAGAACGGACTTCTTGCTTCCCTTAACTCTGTTGCTAAGATCCCTTATGAGTGGGCTCTTGACGGTATCTCCAATACACAGACAATTAACCCTGATGCACTTGGACATACAGCAGATGAGAGAGTAAATAACCTTGTTAACGTACTTGACGGTTACTTCAAGCAGGGCGCTCATCACCTCAATGTTAACGTATTCGGTAAGGAAAAGCTTATCGATGCTATGGAGCATCCTGAAAAGGAAGAATATGCTAACTTCACGATCAGAGTATCCGGTTATGCAGTTAAGTTTATCGACCTTACAAGAGAGCAGCAGCTTGACGTTATCGCACGTACATGCCACGCAACATTATAATTTTTCGGAATTATAATCTATTAGGATTTATATGAGTGAATTAAAAGGCAGAATAAACTCCTTCGAATCATTCGCGCTTGTGGACGGCCCGGGAGTAAGATACTGTGTATTCTTACAGGGCTGCCGCATGCGTTGCAAGTATTGCCACAACCCTGAAACATGGGCAAATGAAGGCGGTACGGAACTTACTTCCGAGGAGCTTTTAAAAAAGGTAACAAGATACAGAAACTACTGGAGTGAGGATGGCGGAGTAACCGTAAGTGGTGGAGAGCCGCTTCTTCAGCTTGATTTCCTTACAGAGTTTTTGACTCTTTGCAAAGCAGAGGGTATAAACACCTGTGTGGATACAAGCGGAAATCCTTTTTCCATGGAACCGGAATATCTGGAGCGCTTTGATAAGCTTATGGCTGTAACAGATCTTTTTATGCTGGATCTTAAAGAAATTGAACCGGATAAGCATAAGGAACTTACAGGACAGCCTAACAGCAACATTCTTGAAATGGCAAAGTATCTTTCGGATAACGGCAAGGATATGTGGATAAGACATGTTCTTGTTCCGGGACTTACAGATGATGAAGACGGTCTTAAAAAGACTGCGGATTTCATTAAAAGTCTTAAGACGGTTAAGAAAGTTGAAGTGCTTCCTTACCATACACTGGGTCTTTCCAAGTGGGAAAAGCTTGGAATTCCATATCCTCTTGACGGAGTACATGTTCCTTCGGAGGAATTGGTTTGCAAAGCTGAAGAAATACTTGGAGCAGACAAACATTCGAATTGACATTTGAATACACTTGATATAAACTGACAAAAAGCAAAGGCGCTTGGACATGGGTCCACGCGCCCTTTTTTTGAGCGCAGCCGCTGCGCATATAAATTTGTAGCAAAGAGGTAAAGTATGGACAATCCCGGTAAAAAAATCAAACTTGTTCTTCAAGACGGTGCAGAATTTTTTGGCTTTTCTTTTGGATATGAAGGAGACAAACTTGTGGAAGTTGTATTTAACACTTCTATGGTTGGGTATCAGGAGATCCTTTCCGATCCCTCTTATACATACCAGGCTGTAGTAATGACGTATCCCCTTATCGGTAATTATGGTATGTGTGAGGACGATTACGAAAGTAAAAAGCCTTCAATGTCAGCTTTAATTGTAAGAGAAATATGTGACACACCTTCAAACTTTAGATGTGTGGATACATTATCGGAAGTTATGAAAAAGAATGGTATTGTGGGAATGTACGGAGTTGATACCAGAAAACTCGCAAGACATATAAGAGAATACGGTTCCTGCAAGGCATATATAACAGATGCAGAAAATGATACAAATACAATAGTAAATAAATTAAAAGAAATGAAGCTTCCTACAGACGCTGTATCAAAAGTCAGTGTTCAGAAGCCTTACGAAGTATTCCCTGAGATGGGAAAGAAACCTCTTTTTACCGTTGTGGCAATTGACTGCGGTATGAAATTGAATATTGTTCGTTCTCTTGTTAAAAGAGGATGCAAAGTAATAGTTGTTCCGTGGGACACATCTTCAGAAGAAATATTAAAGATGGCGCCCGACGGTATTTTTATATCCAACGGTCCGGGAGATCCGGAAGATGCTGTGCCTACAATAGAAGCCGTAAGACAGCTTAAGGGAAAACTCCCTATCTTTGGGATCTGTCTGGGACATCAGATCATTTCCCTGGCTTACGGCGCCAAAACGTATAAGTTAAAATTCGGTCACCGTGGTGGCAACCATCCGGTTAAGAATTTAAAAACAGGAAAAATAGAAATTACTTCTCAAAATCATTCTTATGCCGTTTTAGACAGCAGTGTGGAAGGAACCGGTCTTTGTGTAACCCACATAAACGTTTTGGACAAAACAATTGAAGGCCTTGAATGTGAAAAGGATAGAACTTTTTCTGTACAATACCATCCGGAAAGCGCTCCGGGGCCTCAAGACAGCGCCTACTTGTTTGACCTTTTTATATCTGAAATGAAATGCTGCAAGGAGGAAAAGGAAAATGCCTAAAAGAAAGGATTTAAAGAAGATACTTGTTATAGGCTCCGGTCCTATTGTTATCGGTCAGGCTGCGGAGTTTGACTATGCCGGTACCCAGGCCTGTCTTGCCCTTAAAGAAGAAGGATATGAGGTTGTGCTTTGCAACTCGAATCCCGCAACCATAATGACGGATAAGGCTATAGCAGATAAGGTATATATGGAACCTCTTACTCTGGAGTTTATAGCCAGGATTATAAGGACCGAAAGGCCGGATGCCCTGCTCCCGGGAATAGGAGGCCAGACAGGGCTTAACCTGGCTGTAAGACTGCAAAAAGAGGGCGTGCTTGAAGAATGTCAGGTGGAACTCCTTGGTACAAAAACCGAATGCATAGAAGAAGCAGAGGACAGAGAGCTGTTCAAGGAGCTTTGTGAAAGGCTTGGTGAGCCTGTTCTTCCTTCAATAACTGTAAACTCCGTAGAAGAGGCAAGAAAAGCCGAAAAGGAGATAGGTTTACCTCTTGTTATACGTCCTGCCTTTACCCTTGGCGGAACCGGCGGCGGTTTTGTGGAAAGTGAAGAAGAATTTGAAGAAATAATTAAAAACGCCCTTGCTGCGTCCCCTGTCCATCAGGCTTTGGTGGAAAAGAGCGTAAAGGGCTATAAAGAAATAGAATACGAAGTAATAAGAGATGCAAATGATACCGCAATAACGGTTTGCAATATGGAAAACATAGATCCTGTGGGAATACATACAGGAGACTCAGTGGTGGTATGTCCGTCTCAAACGCTTACCAATAAGGATTATCATATGTTAAGAGATTCGGCTCTTAAGATAATAAGAGCTCTTGGCATAGAAGGCGGATGTAATGTGCAGTTTGCCTTGGATCCAAACTCATTTGACTACTACCTTATTGAGGTTAATCCGAGAGTTTCTCGTTCCTCCGCCCTTGCTTCAAAGGCCAGTGGGTATCCTATTGCCAGAGTTTCTGCAAAGATTGCGGTAGGTATGCATCTGGATGAGATTGAACTTGCAAATACACCCGCATCATTTGAGCCTGCCCTGGACTATGTGGTAACAAAAATGCCAAGGTTCCCGTTTGATAAATTCAGCGACGCAAAAAACACCTTAGGTACCCAGATGAAGGCTACCGGAGAAGTAATGAGCGTTGGAAGGACCATAGAGGAAAGTCTTTTAAAGGCTGTAAGATCCCTTGAAACAGGTCTTTACCATATTTACTCCAAAAAGTTTGACAGTTTTTCTTTTGAGGATCTGATGTCATATGTGAAAGCTGGAACAGACGACAGAATATTTGCTCTTGCAGAACTTTTAAGAAGAAATGCAAAAGTTCCTGAGCTGGCTACTGTAACAGGTATAGATAAGTTCTTTATAGAAAAATTTAAAAATATAACAGATATGGAACTTGTTTTGAAAGAGGCTGCAGGCTTTAATGAGAGCGAAAAAAAGGATGTGCTTTTAAGGGCAAAGCGTATGGGCTTTTCCGACAGGGAGATAGCTTTGCTTTGGAAGGTAAGTGCTCACGATATTTTTAATCTCAGACAGTCTTTAAACATTAAACCTGTTTATAAGATGATAGACACCTGTGCTTCCGAGTTTAAATCCTATGTACCATATTTTTATTCCACATATGAAGAAGAAAATGAATCCATTATTTCTGAGAAGAAAAAGATAATAGTGCTGGGCTCCGGACCTATACGTATAGGCCAGGGTGTGGAATTTGACTATTCCACCGTCCATGCGGTAATGACGATAAGGGAAGCGGGATATGAGGCGATTATTATAAATAATAACCCGGAGACTGTTTCCACAGACTACACAACTGCGGATAAGCTTTACTTTGAACCTCTTTGTACAGAGGATGTGGTAAATATAATCGAAATGGAAAAGCC
>JAILFQ010000371.1 GCA_024697505.1 Lachnospiraceae bacterium | reverse complement strand
TCAGGTGGTTGACATCGTTTTCTCACAAAATCTAAAATTTAACGTACCGTATGGTATACCATCTTGTCAGAATGTATCATGTGTGTGGATAAACAGTTTTTACAGCAGAGCTATTACCACTTTTAGAAGGAACAAAACCGCGAGAACATATGTAAGTACGGAAACTTCCTTAGCTTTACCCGCAAAGCCTTTAACCACAACATAGGAAAGAATTCCGAACATAATGCCGTCCGAAATACTGGATGCGCATACCATAAAAAGTATGGTAAGGAAAGCCGGAATTGCTTCAGAGTAATCCTCAAAATCTATTTCCTTAACGGATGTAACCATCATTACACCTACAACAATAAGGGCAGGTGCTGTGGCTGCACTTGGAATCGAACCAAAAAGCGGTTCCAAAAAGAGGGAAATTAAGAAGAAAAAGCCTACGGTAATGGCTGTAAGCCCTGTCTTTCCGCCTTCCGCAACTCCGGCAGAGGTCTCTGCAAATGTTGTTATTGTGGAAGTACCAAGAGAAGCACCTACGGTTGTTCCGATAGCATCTGCAAGAAGTCCCTGTTTAGCTCTCGGTATCTTTCCGTCCTCCCCAACTATTCCCGCCTTTTCTGCACAGGCAATAAAGGTGCCGACTGTGTCGAACATATCAAAATAAAGGAAAGTAAAAATTATAACCACGAAATCCATAATTGATTTTGCATCCACAAAGATTTCGTCAAAAGCAAATTCAAACAGATACGGTGCTTCCGGCAAGAAGCTTCCGCCTGCGTATTTTGTTATTCCAAAAGGTATGCCGATTACGGTTGTAATTAACATTCCTATAAGAAGGGCTCCTCTAACCTTTTTAACAAGGAGGATTCCCGTAATTACAACTCCCACAAGTGCAAGTGCCGAAGGACCTTTATACCACTCCGGGTTTAATGCGGATATTGTACCTTCGTTTGCTACAACAAGTCCCGCATTTTTAAGTCCTATATATGCTATAAAGAAGCCGATTCCGGCACCTATAGCTTTTTTAATGTTGGCAGGTATGCTGGCAATGATCGCTTCTCTTATGTTTGTAAGAGTCATTACAATGAAAATGATACCCTCAACAAAGACAGCAGTTAATGCCCACTTCCAGGAATAACCCATACCAACGCATACTGTATAGGAAAAAAGTGTGTTAAGTCCCATTCCCGCCGACAACGCAAAAGGAAGATTTGCAAGAAAGCCCATTACCGCACAGGCAATTGCGGACGCAATGGCTGTAGCCGTAAAAGTTCTGGCAAATTCCATTCCGGATGCCTGAAGTATCATCGGTGTAACGGCCAGAATATAGGCCATTGTCATAAAAGTAGTAATCCCCGCAGTTATTTCGGTGCGGACGGTTGTGCCTTTTTCCTTTAATTTAAATAGTTTTTCCATACTCTTTTCTCGTTGAAAACCGCCTTCCCGCTTGCGGGCAGACATAAGTTTTCCCTCCTTCTACTTTATATACGAAGAAGGAGGGAATTTTACACGCAAAATTTGAACTTTAAGGTAAGTAGAGGTCGGATTCTTCTTTCTCTCCTGTCGGTTGTTTCTCTCTCCTGTCGGTTATTTCTCTCTCCTGTCGATTGTTTCTCTCTCCTGTCGGCTTTTTCAGGGAAGACATTCGGCTTAAGCCGTATCTTTTACGGCCGCAGGCCGACTTGCTTTCTTCATACGGCTTTTTCAGAGAAAAAGTTTCCTTTAAGCCGTAATTTTTGGCCTATTTTTTAAATGTTCATCTTTTTTTCTCGCTTTTATCACTTCAAGCCGTACTATTTGGAAATAATTTCCATAAATACGGCTTATTCTTATTATTTTTATCCAAAAAGATGAATTTTCTTCCAAACTCATCAAAAAAGGGCAAAAAATACGGCTTGTGAAGGGAAAAGGCATAAAAAAAGATGAATCTCCTTCTGATTCAGCCAAAAAACAGGACGAGTCCTTCTGATTCAGCCAAAAACAGGACGAGTCCTTCCTGATTCAGCCAAAAAACAGGACGAGCACTTGACTCGTCCTGGTGAAAGTTCAGATAGTGAATCTTCTCTCATACAAACTCTTTTTTACATCAACCTCTCATCATAGACGGCTCTTGCTCCGCCTACATATTTAGGTCTTCTTCTTGCGCAAATGATACTTGCTTCTCCTATCTTTGAAAGAGAGATCCTCATAGGTACCACTACGGCGTGCATGTGCATTCCTATCATTGTGCCGCCTATGTCTATTCCGGCTTCTGCAAGGGCTTTTATATCCTCCACAAGAACCGGGTCTTTAAAACGCTCATAGCAGACGGTTGCAAAGGCACCGCCGGCGTGGTTTGGCTTTGGAATAGCGTTTACCTGTTCAAGTCCGTACTTTTCCATTGCTTCTCTTTCCACCACAAGAGCTCTGTTAAGATGCTCGCAGCACTGAGCTGCAGCGAAGATTCCCCTCTCGTTCAAATAAGGAATTATGCCATCGAAAACAGCAGATGCGGAATCCAGGCTGGTTGCGGTTCCTATTCTGTCC
>JAILFQ010000320.1 GCA_024697505.1 Lachnospiraceae bacterium | reverse complement strand
GAGGTAGGTCTGCTGAAAAGATATCCCTGTGCCTTGTCGCACCCGATTTCCTTTAAGAAAGAAAGCTGCTCTTCTGTTTCAACACCTTCAGCAACTGTGTCAATTCCAAGCTTTATAGCCATCTGCATAAGTTTTGTCATTATAATAGGACTTTTTTTGGATTTTCCCAGTTCTCTCATAAACCTCATATCAAACTTAATAAGGTCAAAGTCGAAATCCTGGAGTATATTTAATGATGAATACCCGCTTCCAAAGTCATCCATCCAAACCTTAAAGCCCGCCTCGCGGAGGCGTTTAACCTGAAACTTAAGAAAATCCTGATCTATTCCCACTACACTTTCCGTAAGTTCTATAACAAGAAACTTTCTGTCTATGCCTGCGTTGTCCATTCTCTTGCATATTTCCTTAACCATATCGCAAAGTTTAAAATCATACCTTGAAATATTAACGGAAACCGGCACAACACCTATTCCTTTGGCCAGCTTCTTCTGTATGTAGGCAATGATCCCATCTATTATCTTAAGGTCCAGTTTGTAAATAAGTTTTGCATCTTCGAGCACCGGCACAAATTCCGCAGGAGATATCATTCCCCTTGAAGGGTCTATCCAGCGCGAGAGTGCCTCCTCATCACAGACTTTTCTGTTTACCGTACGAACGATCGGGTGAAAGAAAGGTTGTATCCAGCCCTCCCTTAATGCTCTTCCGAAGTTATCGAGAACGTAATCCTTCTTTAAAGAGTATTTTCTAAGTTCTTCATCATAATATTTAAAGCCGGAAATATAGGCGTGTCTGTCCTGGTCGCAGGCAATCTTGGCTCTGTCACAGGCAGTACTTGCATCCACCTCTTCAAATCTGTCCTCATAAATACCAACTCTTACGGGAAGAGTCCTTCCGTTATTTGCAACCTGAAGCTCTTCAAAAATTCTTGAAAGGGATTCCTCAAAATCCGGTTCCCTTGTAAAGACAGCGAAATGATCCTGCCCCAGTCTGCTGCAGTTTTCCCCCCTGTAATACTTTTTAAGGGTTTCCGCAACAATTCTTAAAAGGTTGTCTCCTTCTGCAAATCCATATTTTTCATTAAAAGATTTCATTCCGGAAAGATCGAAGAAAAGAATAGAAAGACGTTCGAACTCACCGAGAAGCTTTTTTTCCTCTTCGGCAAGGCGCAAAAAATAGGACATGTTAGGCAGGCCCGTAAGAGAATCATAATAATTCTCGCGGATAAGGCTTTCCTCATGTATTATACGCTTAAGGTTGTTACCAACATCCAGTTCGGACTCAAACCTTTTGGCGCCTTTAACATTTTCAACAATATACCATACAACGGAAAGATCCGTACCGTCAGATGCTATATAATGCTTGCCCTGAGCATGGACATAATTATAACCGTTTCCACCGCTCTCTCTTGTTCTGTAGACCACATCATAGTCTTCTCCCATGGTTGCAAACCTGTATGATGCATTGGCAACTCTCGCCATATCATCCGGATGTGTGTCTCTGTACATATCGTGATCAAAAAGATAATAGACATCCTCTTTAGACATTTGCATAATATCACACAAACCCTGAGAAACTATTAAAGTGTGGATTCTCTGGTCCACGAATTGATAAATCGCGAATGGGATACATACCCTTTCCAAAAATTGTCTGTATTGCTCGTCGAATTTGTAAATTTCCATAATCTTAATCCCCGCATTTCTTTTGCATTAATTACACTGTCCCATCAAGAATGATATCAGAAAAAAGCGGGATTGTCCACTGACAACGCGCTCATAAATGCCAAAATGATGAAAAATTCATCAAATTTTAATGAAATTGATGAAACAATTCTCCGTCAAAACTTTTTATATCTGATTGCCTTTACATAACTTCTGTGTTAGAATTACCCGCTGAAAGAAAACTCAAGGAGACTTATATGAAGCTTTATATAATGCGCCACGGCGAAACAAACTGGAATAAAGAAAAGAGACTTCAGGGGAGATCTGATATAGACATTAACGAAAACGGAATACTTCTTGCGGAGAAAACCTCCAAAGCACTTGAAGATGTGCCTTTTACACATATTTTCTCCAGTCCTCTTACAAGAGCATACCATACCGCGACCATAATAAAAGGCAACCGGAACCTTGATATTGTTAAAGACGAGAGATTACTGGAAATATCTTTTGGAAACCAGGAAGGCCTG
>JAILFQ010000302.1 GCA_024697505.1 Lachnospiraceae bacterium | reverse complement strand
TAAAAAACTTTTTCATAATATTGTGTTTTTCTTCTTGACTGCCGATATATAATTTGCTAACATTTGAAGTGGGCATTGAAAACATATTACTTGTATTTTAACAAGTGTGAAGGGGCTTACGGTAAAATGCCGGTAATAAACGAAGGGAGAAGGATTCGCAAATGATAAGTGTAGTTAAAAGAGATGGGGAGAAGGCGGAATTTAATCTGTCGAAAATTAGCACAGCCATTTCTAAGGCGTTTGCTGCCACGCAGAAGAATTATAATGATGAGATCATCAATCTTCTTGCACTCCGAGTAACATCGGATTTTCAGAAAAAAGTAAAGGACGGAACAATTACGGTTGAAGATATTCAGGACAGCGTAGAGCACGTTCTTGAACAGACCGGATATACAGATGTTGCAAAAGCATACATCTTATATCGTAAAAATCGTGAGAAGATCAGAAACATGAAGTCCACAATTCTTGATTATAAAGAGATTGTGAACTCTTATGTTAAAGAAGAAGACTGGAGAGTTAAAGAGAATTCAACAGTTACTTATTCCGTCGGAGGACTTATTCTGCATAACTCCGGTTCTATAACCGCAAATTACTGGCTTTCTGAGGTTTACGACGAAGAAATTGCCGCAGCCCACAGAAATGCAGATATTCATATACACGACTTGTCTATGCTTACCGGTTATTGTGCCGGTTGGTCTCTTAAGCAGCTTATTAAAGAAGGCCTTGGAGGAATTCCGGGAAAGATTACTTCCGCTCCTGCAGGACACCTTTCCACACTCTGCAACCAGATGGTCAACTTCCTTGGAATAATGCAGAATGAATGGGCAGGTGCACAGGCTTTCTCATCATTTGATACATATTTGGCTCCGTTTGTAAAAATAGATAACCTTTCTTACAAAGAAGTTAAACAATGCATACAATCCTTTATCTATGGTGTAAATACACCAAGCAGATGGGGAACACAGGCACCGTTCTCCAATATCACTCTGGACTGGACGGTTCCAAGCGACCTTGCCGAACTCCCTTGCATAGTAGGCGGCAAGGAAATGGATTTCCGTTACAAAGACTGTAAAAAGGAAATGGATATGGTAAACAAAGCCTTTATCGAATTAATGATAGAGGGCGATGCAAACGGAAGAGGCTTCCAGTACCCAATTCCTACATATTCCATAACTCAGGACTTTGACTGGTCGGATACGGAAAATAACAGACTCCTTTTTGAAATGACTTCCAAGTACGGTACACCGTATTTTTCAAACTATATCAACAGCGACATGAAGCCGAGCGATGTTCGTTCCATGTGCTGCCGTTTAAGACTGGACCTTAGAGAACTCAGAAAGAAGACAGGCGGTTTCTTCGGCTCCGGCGAAAGCACAGGCTCCATCGGCGTTGTTACCATCAACATGCCTCGCATTGCTTACCTTGCAACAGATGAAGCAGACTTCTACAGAAGACTGGATCATTTGATGGACCTTTCCGCACGTTCATTAAAGGTTAAGAGAGACGTTATTACAAAGCTTCTTAATGAAGGACTTTATCCATACACAAAGAGATATCTGGGCACTTTTGAAAACCACTTCTCCACAATAGGCCTTGTGGGAATGAACGAAGCAGGCCTTAACGCAAAGTGGATAGGCCAGGATATGAGAACCCAGGCTTGTCAGGACTTCTCGAAGAGAGTTCTGGACCACATGAGAGAAAGACTTGGAGATTACCAGGTACAGTACGGAGACCTTTATAACCTTGAGGCTACTCCTGCGGAGTCCACAGCTTTCCGTCTTGCAAAGCACGACAAAAAGCGCTTCCCGGACATTGTTACGGCAGGAAAACCGGGAGATACCCCATACTATACCAACTCTTCACATCTTCCTGTGGATTATACAGAGGACATCTTCTCCGCACTGGATATCCAGGACGATCTGCAGACAAGGTACACATCCGGAACAGTATTCCATGCTTTCCTCGGAGAAAAACTTCCGGATTGGAAGGCTGCAGCAAAACTTGTACGCACTATTGCGGAAAATTACAAGCTTCCATACTACACGCTTTCTCCGACATACTCCATATGCAAAACGCACGGATACATTGCGGGTGAGCAGTATGTATGCCCTGAATGCGGAGAAAAGACGGAAGTTTACAGCCGTATTACCGGTTACTACCGTCCGGTTCAGAACTGGAACGAAGGAAAGAGCCAGGAATACAAGAACAGACTTGTTTACGATCTTACCAAGTCTCCTCGTTACGAAAAGGCTGCAAAGCTTGCAAATGAGCGTGCCAAGGGCATGCAGGAGATTGTTGCGGAAAAGGGTGCCACAAATGATATAACATATCTTTTTACAACAAAAACCTGCCCTAACTGCCGTATTGCCAAGGAGTTCTTAAAGGATGTATCTTACGAGCTTGTGGATGCGGAAGAAAATAAGGAACTGGTAGACAAGTACAAAGTGTGTGCGGCACCTACTCTTGTTGTGGTTAAAAACGGAGAGGTTAAGACTTATTCAAACGCTTCCGAAATAAGAAGCTATGCAGAAGCTATCTGATAAAACTGTTTCAGAAGCTACGCAGAAGCCATCTGACGAAACTGTATCAGAAGCTACGCAGAAGCCATCTGATAAAACTGTTTGGGGGTAATCTCAGGAGGCTGCGTCAGGCAGTTTGAATGAAGTGTGCATATAACAGATTAAGGGAAACACTTATAAATATAAAAACCCACCCGGGAAGTAACTTTTCCGGGTGGAGTTTTGTGAAGAGAGGGAAAATATGAGCTACGCAGACAAAGTTTTTATTGATATGTGCAAAGATATTCTGGCAAACGGAACAAGTACAGAGGGAGAAAAGGTACGTCCACGCTGGGAGGACGGAACGCCGGCTTACACGATTAAGCGTTTCGGAGTTGTAAACCGCTACGACCTTTCCAAGGAATTTCCTGCTCTTACTCTGCGCAAAACCCCGATCAAATCCTGTACGGACGAAATGCTCTGGATATGGCAGCAAAAGTCCAACAACGTTAACGACCTCCACAGCCACGTCTGGGATGCATGGGCAGACGAAACAGGCTCCATAGGCAAGGCCTA
>JAILFQ010000252.1 GCA_024697505.1 Lachnospiraceae bacterium | reverse complement strand
TTTTGTTGTAAGATGATATTTGTTGATTATCATTTTTTCAAATTCGTCATCTAAGTCCGTTTGAGGAAACGGATTTTCGTTCTGTTCGTATGGTACTGATGTTTCGTCCATTACAAAGCGCAAGTTATCTGTAGAATACATGCACTTGTTGTCATCCAGTATATCATCACATAAATCCATAGGCATTTACCTCCCATTCAGATATTTCTGTTCAATCGACTCTTATCTTAATGACATTGGACTAATAAGTTCGGGTGGTTTTATTTTTCATATATAAATCACCTTAAAATAACCCTGATAATCACCGCCGCATAATAAATCACAGAGATCAGGTTCGTCCATCCGCCGCAGATTACCATATGTAATCCCTTTGGCAACTTCCTTACAAGCGGTAAAAGAAGCACAAGCACAAGAGGCGTAAAAACAACCATCCATCTTGGAAGCAGGGTAAAGCCCAAAACTATCATAAGTGCCATTCCAATAAATCCTACAGCCTGTATTCCAAAAGCAACTTTCTTTTGAAAACCAAGGAACTTTTCCACTTCTTCCAAGTCAGGCTGTTGACTACTTTCCTAACTTATAACCCTCTTCTGCATTGCCGCTTATTACAAGCTCTCTTGTATATGTATTTCCATCATAGCAGTTTGCATCGTTAAAATCTATGTCTATTTTAAACGTTTTAAGCACATTGTTGCCTTTGCCGCATATGTTAATAATAAGTTCTGTGTTCGTGGTTCCTTCCAGGGTAAAGCCATAGAATTCCGGAGTAAAACTGAAGGTTATAATTTCATTTTTTCTTAATTCAGAGCCGTCTGCGTTGCAGGTCCCTTCGGAAAAAATTGTTTTACCGTCTGTTATAACAGATACATCCACGGAATATATAGCATCAGACGCAGAGTTTTTAAGCTTTAAAACCACATTGTCGTTTACATAAGAGGAAAGGGAATTTCCAAACACTCCACGCGTGTAAAGGCCAAGTTTTTCCACAAGTCTCTGAAGATCTGCTACAGATTTAACGCTTGCTTTAATATCCCCACCAATGATGTTTGAGGCCTCTTCCGTTGTAATTGTAACCGATCCGTTTTTTGTTACTGTATCATTTTCCAATGTATATTTAAATTCTACATAACCAAGGTTGTCCACCATTGCAAGAAGCACGGTTCCGTACTTGCAAAGCACAGCGTTAACTTCCTCCGTAGATTTGTCATACAATACGTTTCCGGAAACAAGAGTCCAGCCGTATGGTTCTTCAGATGTGTGCAGCTCATTTGTAAATTGTCCAAAATATTCCTGTACCCCCAAGGCCACGGCCAGGTTTACATTTGCACTTGCATTCCCCACATATTCATTCTTCATGGCGTAAATTCTTGCAATCTCAGGGGAAAGCTTAATGCCGTCCTGCCAAATGAGTTTTCCGTTAAGGTAAACTTCCGAAACAGTCCCGGAGGCTGTATATCTTTCCTTACACTCACCGGAGCCGGAAAAGAGAATAAAAGCTTCTTTTACGGTAATATCTATCTTTCCGTCTTTTTCCTTAAATGATACTCCGTTTACCCTTCCCGCAGAATCTGTAAGGAATCCTGTAAAGGTTACATTTTCTCCCGTAACTTCTATGTCATACGCCAGCACATTCGGATTGCACACGCTGCCTATTACAAAAGTTTTCAAAAATACACACAAAATAAGGACCGCCACGGTAGCTGCAATTCCAAGCACCACAGACTTTCCCGCTTTCTTCTTTTGCTTTTTTAAAAAGTCCACTTCTTTGGCATCATCATTATTAAAGGCCTTTTCAGGTTCCCGCATTCTTTCGTAAGCCTTGCGGCATTCCTCGCACTCCGAAAGATGCTCTTTTATAACAGCGTTTGTAACTTCGCTTGTAAGACCGTCTATGTAGGACGGAAGCAAGTCCTTTACTACATCACATGGTATATTATTCATTATGTTCAATCTCCCTTCTTAGGCTTTCCTTACCACGGTAAAAAGAAACCCTGGCCCAGTTCTCACTCTTTCCAAACACTTCTCCGATCTCCCTGAAAGAAAGCTCCCCGAATATTCTTAAATAAAGGATCTCTCTGTAGGGCTCTTTTAAGAGATGCAGTTTTTTCATGAGTTCCAGCCGTTCTTCTTCCTCAACTGCCTTTGCCTCTGCGGAAGCTTCGCATGCCACCTTGTCTAAAACCGACACTGTATCTCCGTCTTCGGTTTCTGTTTCAAGGGGCTCGGTCAAACGATGCTTACGCAGGTAAGTCATCAACTGGTTTTTAGCTATAGCACAAAGCCACGTGGTAACGGATGATGAGCCATCAAAACGATCGATACTTTTAATTGCCTGATAAAAGGTTTCCTGGGTTACTTCTTCGGAAATCTCCGGGTCATGAGTCCTGGACATTAAAAAGCTGTACACGTTTCCCGCGTACTTTTTATATATTTCTTCGATGTTCAATCGCTCCCCTCCTTTCCTTGTACTATAGGTTAATGCAGGGAAATATCATTTCGTTACAAAAAAAATAAAAAATTTTAATTCTCTGTTTCAATTTTTTTCATGGTGTCTTCAAGAATAGCTTTTCTAAGTTCTGTAAGCCAAGAGGAAAAGGCCACTGTGTCAAATGCATAGGTTTTGTTAAGTTCAAACCTTTTGTTGTTGTGCAGTGCCTTGGTGTATCCTTCAGTCTTTCAGCCACATGTAATATTTCCAGGAATTCTCTTGCGTTCATAATGTCCTTCAATTATTCAAAGACTTAAACCTATATGATTATATCAAAAACAAGTATACAGCAAAAGGGATTATCTTTTGGCTTATCTTTTGACTTATCTTTTGACTTATCTTTTGTTCTATCTTTTGCCTGATTTTCGCGATTCATCTTTTTTACGGCATTTATCCCTTATAAGCCGTATTTTTTGCTTTTTTTTGGCGAGATTAGACCCGAGATTAGAAATACATTCATCTTTTTAATTAAAAATAATAAGAATAAGCCGTATTATTGGTAAATTTTTACAAATAATACGGCTTACAGTAAGTAAAACAAGAAAAAAAGATGAATCATTTCAAAAAAGGCCAAAAATTACGGCTTAAAAGAAGTTTTTTCCATTTCTAAGCCGAATGTTATCATTAAAAATCGATCTGAGACAGAAACAGGGCTATATGGAAAAGAATAAGAACAAGCTTTGAGAGTTTGTAACCTATATCTTCTCCTTTATATGCTTATCCAAATTAGCATGTAT
>JAILFQ010000235.1 GCA_024697505.1 Lachnospiraceae bacterium | reverse complement strand
TCTTTCTGTAATCCACACTGGTAAGGTGGAAAAGGAAGTCTTCTACCGTCTCTTTGTCTTTTAAGTACCAGTTTCTGTCCATAAATTCAACAAGGTGTCTGTCGCCTGCTGCGGCAAGTACGCCAAATCTGTTGAAAAGGTCCATTTTAACCTTGTTTCCGTAGGCAAAAGGATTGGACTTGAAATCGAATGGGTCTTCTTTTTCTTCGTAATATCCGGTTTCAAAGAATTTTTCTTCAAAGCCCGGAAGAAGAGAGAAGAGGTCTTTATCTTTATACTTTGCTTTTGTAATCCACGTAAAGTGGTTAATTCCGCAAACTTCCGCTTCAATATCGTGTCTGTCCGGTTTTGAAATCTTAAGTTCTTCTTTTGCTACACAACAAAGGAAGTTCTCTGCATGGAAAACCTCGTGGCAGCAACCGATCGCTTTAATTTCCGGAAATACATCATAAAGAGTCTTGGTACAGATGGTCATCGGATTTGTAAGGTTTATAACAAAAGCATCCGGACATACTTCCTTAATTGCTTTTGCAAAGCCTTCATAAATAGGTACCGTACGCATTGCTCTCATAACACCGCCTGGACCGACCGTGTCTCCTACAGACTGGTAAACACCGTACTTTTCAGGTGCGTGTACATCAACCGCCATTTCATCCAGAGTTCCCGGAAGAATGGAGAGTGCAACAACATCCGCATTTTTTAAAGCATCCTCAAGTTTTTCGTAAACCACGTAGTTCCATTTGGAAAGACAGTTTGGATCTTCATTTATACGGTTTCCTATAATGCGGTTATAATTTGCGGCAGGAACGTCTATATCATAAAGAGCAATCTCTCCGCAAAGTTCTTCACAAAGCGCCAGGTCTTTCATAAAGACTCTTGCCCAGGCTTTGGAACCGCCACCTATATATGCAAGCTTAATAATTGTTTTTCCGTTTTCTTCTGTCATTTTATAGCCTCTTTAAAATTTATATATTACTTATTAAGTCTTAAAATCTCTGTGTAGCAAAGAACAAAAGGTGCAACGCCTTTTGCGTCGTTTTCTACAACAGGCTCTGAGATATAATATTCAAAGGAGCCATCTCTTCTCGGATTGTTTTCCGGTCCGAGGCCTGCCACAAGGCAAATGCCGCCAAGACTCATGCCTTCTGCAGTGTTCTTAAGGTATTTTTTGCAGATACCGTTGAAGGTTTTCTGTCCAAACATTCCAAGTTCCTTGGATACCAGTCCGAGTCTTGCACCTTTTAACATGGCATAGGCTATCATACAGCTTCCGCTGGTCTCGAGGTAGTTGCCTTCAAGGCTTCCTTTATCAACAACCTGGTAGTAAATACCGGTTTCTTTATCAGCAAATCTGCTTATGTTATTTAAAAGGTCCGAAAGAATACGAGAGAAGGTCTTTTTTGCTTCTCCGTCGCATATTTCAACAAGATCTGCAAGAGCTACGCTAAACCATCCTATGGAGCGGAGCCAGAAGTTTTTTGAGCATCCTGTATTCTTATCTGCCCAAAAGGCTTCTTTAGAGCAATCGCAGCCATGGAAGTAAAGACCTGTTTCGGAGTCTTTCATAAGCTTTTCAACATTTGAGATCTGGTCCTCAATGTCCTTGTAATCACCTGAAAGGTAATTCTTTGCGTAAAGAGCGGAGAAGACCTGGGCCATATATATTCCGTCAAGCCAGATCTGGTTAGGATAAATCTTCTTATGCCAGAAGTTTCCGGTAACGGTTCTTGGCTGACCGTCAAGCTGCTTTTTAAGAAGCTTAATGGCCTTTTCATATTTTTCTTTTCCGGTCTTTTTGTAAAGTTCAAAAAGAACCCTTCCTTCATTTACATCATCGAGATTGTACTTATCAATATTGTATCCGAGGATTGAGCCGTCCTCACTGACGTAATAGTCAATGAAGTTTTCGGCAAAATCATAGTAGCGTTTGTCTCCGGTAAGATCCGCAAGGGAGAGGAGAGCAGTAATCATGCAGCCGTCTATGTAGTTCCAATGAGCCGGCTTTCCCTGTCTTATGCTTTCTATATTCCAAAAGGGCTTATCCGGAGTAGATTCTGTAATAAGTCTTTCAAGGTAATTTTCTATATCTTCGTACATGTCGTATTCCAATCATTCTTCTATATTTGTTTTTCCGATATTCTTAAGGATATACTTTTCGCCTTCAACACCTGTAATATTAATGTTTGAAATATTAAGTGTCTTTACGTTGTCGAAGTAAAGGCCTGCTTTGCAGAATTCCTCTGCGTAGTTTCTCATTGCAGGTTTACCCGGCTTTGCGTCAGGGCTATAAGTAAATGATATATTGGAAACTGTAATCTCCTCAATCGGCTGTTCCGGAAGACCGTCGCAGTAGCAAGCCGCAACATGGCAGTCCTCACAGGTCATATCTTTAAATGTAAACTTTCCGAGGAAAGGTGTTCTGTCGTCCACAGGAAGCTTTTCTCTGGACCATACATATTCCTCAAAACGGTCCGGATCGCAGCAGTTGTACCACATATTTATAACAATAGGAGTGAGTACATTGGTCATTTTAATGTTTTCAAAAAGAACTCCGTCTATAACCGCATCTTTACCGCGTCCGCGTCTTGTCTTAATTCTGAGGCCTCTGTCTGTGGAATTAAAGATGCAACGGTTAACGGTAAGATTCTTAACACCGCCTGCCATTTCACTGCCAAGAGTAACCGCACCATGGCCAAACTGCATAAGACAGTTTTTAATTGTATGGTGGTCTGCGGCCTGCTTATATTTTCTTCCTACTTCAATCTTTCCGGATTTAATGGCTATGCAGTCGTCTCCAACGCTGAAACGGCAACCTATAATATTTACGTTGTCGCATGCTTCAGGGTCGCAGGCATCTGTATTTGGGCTATCCTTCGGAGCATTTATCTCCAGATCAAGGAAGTTGATATATTTTGAAAAATACGGATGAAGCTGCCAGGAAGGAGAGTTCTGAACAGTCATTCCAAGCACCGTAATATGTTCGCATCTGTTAAAGTAAAGAAGACGAGGACGGGATACCGGGTCATCCTTAAAGGTCTGCCACCAGGTACCGTTCTGTGCGTTTCCGTCTATGCATCCCTGGCCTATAATGCGAATGTGCTTTGCATATTCGGCAAAAATAAGAGACTGGTACATAGATCTTTCAAGTCCTTCAAAGGTTCCGAAAGGAATGCTCTTGCCGGTTCTTTCATCGGTAATCTCCCCCGGGATCACAGGATATTTGGACTTGTCTGTGCTTCCAAGAAGAGTGGCTCCTTTTGCAAATTCAAGAGTAATATAGCTTTTAAGGAAGAGAGGAGTTACAAGATATGTTCCTTCAGGGAAGTAGAGTCTGCCGTCTTTAGGAAGGCAGGCAATAGCTGTCTGAATGGCGTTGGTATCGTTTTTAACGCCGTCTCCGGCTGCACCGAAGGCTTTAACATTTATACAGCAGCTTTCAGGCTTTGTGGTAAATGTAAGAGGGGCGTCGTCACCCTCAACTTCTACGGTGTACTCTGTATCTGGTGTAAGATTAAAAAGGGAGAAAACGTTGGTATTTCTGTCTCTTTCCACAATCTCACCGTTTAAAATTATGTTGTATGAATGTGCATTGTAATAAGGGAGGTTGTTCTTAAGTTCAAAACAACCTGATGTTGAACTTACATAAAGGCATTCTATCATTATTATTTGCTCCTGTTGGACTTATTTTGCTCCTTGGCATCCTTAACAATCTTTTGAAAAGTATGTTTAACAGTTATAAAGAGCATATCAAAACCAAGGTAGAAGAGGCCGAAGAGAAGAGGCTCAACACCAAGGAAAAGTTTATCTGTGTTTTTTGTAATGCTCATTGCGGTAACATTTATAAGGTTATAAAGGTACATTACGCAAATGAGGACAAAAAAAGCATAGATTATATTTGCAAAAAGGGAAACAAACTTCTTTCTCGGGAACATCATCCATTTGTCGTGGTCGCCCTTTTCTTTTTCAAAAAATCTGAATACGTTATTCTCTAAAAGGTCGGTAATCACTCCGATGGCAAAACCGAAGACGAAGAGAAGATCGTAGCTTTGAATATACGGACCAAGACCCCAGTAAAAGAAGAAGCAGGCTGCACCCTTAAACCAGAACTTTGTAAAAAGGATTTTTAAAACCGTAGGAATACGGAACTTTCCTTTGCCTGTGTATTTTCTTATTTCTTCATCGGTAACCTTGGGAGAGTTGGCAACGTCTGCGTTAACCAGTCTGTCAACCGCGTCCGTATTCAGAGTGTAGTAGGAAGAATTATCACGTACTTCTTCCTTTGCCGCATTCTTTTTGTCGGATTTTTTAGACATTAAAACTATTAATCCTCCGAAATTTCAATTGTAGCCATGTCTTCGTTGCCGTCTACATCTATAGAAGTATTGATCTTCTTAAGAAGCTTGCCGTAAACAGGCATTGTTGCGTTCAAAACGGCTGTAACAATAATAAAAATAATGTGTAAGAAGAGCATGTTGTAGGATTCCATAATGTACATTGTGGCATCGTTAATAACAATTTTGTTCTCTGCTTTTGTAACAGCTGTGTAAATTCCGTTTCTGAAGGAAACATCACATACAACAATAATAGCAAGCATAACATATGTAAGAATAATAAAACCTATATTAGGACGCTGTCTCTTTGGGTAAGAGTTCATAAAGCAGACAAATACAAGAATGGATAAAAGCATGGTAACAAATTCGCAAAAACCCATCATCTTACCCTGTACCATTGTAAGTGTGTTTGAAACCTTGGTAAGGTTTAAGGAATATACTAAAAAGGAAATAACAAGAAGTGCTCCCGGAATAAACTGAGGGTTTCTCTTTAATGAAACGAGGAATTTTCTTATAAATTCCGGCTTCTTTGTTGTTTTTTCTTTGTTTTTCATAACCGGTTGCTCCTTTATCTTATTGCATTAGTTGTTTCTTTGTCGAAGAAGTGCATTCTTGTAAATGATACTTTTACATTATCACCGTTTTTGTAATTGCACCATGAACGGAATTTAGCGGTAGTACGAAGCTTTCCGATATGGCCGTGTACAAGAGTGGTCTGACCGAGGTTTTCGTTTGAGAATACCTTAAGGTCTATATTTCCGCCTTCGCAAATATCTTCAGGACGAACACCAAGTGTGATCTGCTTACCCTCGTGAGAGGAGAGGAGATCTTGCTGTTCTTTGGTAAGATCAACGGAAAATTCGTTATTTATAAGTTTTGTACCGGAAACGGTAACGTCGAAGAAGTTCATAGGAGGAAGTCCTATAAAGCTTGCAACGAAAAGGTTTGCCGGTGTGTCGTAAAGTTCAAGAGGAGTACCTGTCTGCTGAACATAACCCATAGACATGCAAACAATTCTGTCCGCAAGTGTAAGAGCTTCTGTCTGGTCGTGGGTAACATAAAGCATTGTAGCTTTAAGTCTCTTATGAAGGAGAAGAATCTCTCTTCTTGTGGAACCACGAAGTTTTGCATCAAGGTTGGAAAGCGGTTCGTCAAAAAGGAAAACCTTTGGAGTACGAACAATAGCACGTCCCATGGCAACACGCTGTCTTTGTCCGCCGGAAAGCTGTGCCGGCTTTTTATTTAACTGGTCTGTAAGTCCGAGTATTTCTGCAGCTGCAAGAACCTTCTGGTGAATTACATTTTTGTTTTCTTTACGAAGGTTAAGAGAAAAAGCCATGTTCTCGTAAACCGTCATATGTCCGTAAAGAGCGTAGTTTTGGAAAACCATCGCAATATCACGGTCTTTTGGCGGCATCTGTGTAATATCTTTACCGTCTAAAAGAAGGTGGCCGCTTGTAATATCTTCAAGTCCGGCAACCATACGGAGAGTAGTGGACTTTCCGCATCCGGAAGGGCCAACAAGAACAATAAGTTCTCCGTCCTTAACATCAAGGTTAAAGTCGAATACGGCCTGTACCTTGTTATCATAAATCTTATCCAAATGTTGTAATCTGAGCTCTGCCATAATTATCCTCTTTTAATAGTTATTTGTTTAAACTCTTGTTATAAGCAGTAAGTGTGCGGTTTCTGATAATTCCGATCACGCCGCCCGCTATAGCGAAAGTGGCGGAGATTAAAAGGAAGATTATAACTCTGTTATACTGTGCGTCTTCCATAACAAGTCTTTCAGCACCGCTGATCGTAACTGTTGTTGAGTGTGCCTGCTTTGGAAGAATGTTAATTCTTACAAGCTGAAGAAGTCCAACAACAACAAGTGTTACGGAGTATCCGAAACTGTATTTTTTTACGCCTTCGGAACAAAGGAAGGTGAAAAGCATAAACAGAAGATTGTAGATAACGGAAACACCTATTTTTATGTTGTAGTAGTAGTTTCCTACATCTGATTTGTAAATGCTGACAAAATAAAATACATTAAAAAGTATTGCGAGAAGAGCAAGACCGGAAGAAATGGAATTCTTTGTGTATCTTAATCGGTCTTTTTTAAGGGTTTTCTCATCCATTTTATTTTGCCTCCTTTCCCTGTTCAATAAGTTCTTTTTCTTTCTTCATCATTACAAGCTTAAGTACAAGATTGCAAACAAGAGCAAGGTCTGTAAGAAGAAGAAAACCAAATGCATAATTTGCTGCGTCAAACCAGAAGGTTGACTCTGTATAAGTGGAATTAAAGAGCTCTGCGAAAGTCTTTAATTCTTCAAAATTTACTTGTGTAAGAAATTCTATTTTAAATGCGGCAACTTTTGGAAGAGTGTAGATAGCTGCTCCAACGCCCGCAATTATATTCAAAGTTATAGTAACGAAATTTCCTATGTAGTAGCGTCTTCTCTTTTGAGTGCCGGTTACAAAAAGAGTAAGAGATATAAG